>JAUIMK010000229.1 GCA_030432735.1 bacterium | reverse complement strand
CGTAGTCCTTCTCGAGGACGACGTCGTGCTTCATCATCGTGTAGACGATGTTCGCCGTCGAATCGACGGCCTGATTCACGTCCGCCGCCGAGCGCGCGGGCAGGTCCGGGCGGGAGAAGTCGCGCAGATCCTTCACGATGTGGCGGATGCGCTCGGCGCCCTCCCCCGACTCCATCAGGGCCTTCTCGAAATCGGAGCGCACGAACTCGAGATCGATCTCGCGGGCCACCGTCTGGACGTCTTCCGCCGCCGCGCGAACCATCTCGAGGTCCCCCTCGACGGCCGCGCGCTGGAGCCGGTCCGTCGCCTCGAAATACTTCTCGAGGTCCGTCAGGTACTCGGACATCTGATGGAGATTCGCGTGGATGAAGCCCATCGGGTTGTTCACTTCGTGCGCGACGCCCGCAGCCAGCTGACCGATCGACGCCATCTTCTCCGTCTGGCGCACCTGGAGCTCGAGCTCCTTGATCTCGGACAGGTCCTGGAAGACCGCGACCACGCCGCGCGAGAGCCCGGTGCCGTCGACCCGGGGCGAACACGAGATGCCCACCGGAATGAAGCTTCCGTCCCCGCGACGAAGCAGCGTCTCGGCGCCGCGGCTGCGCTTGCCGTCGGCCAGGCAGGCCTCGATCGGATGGGGGCCGTTCCCCGGCGGCCCGAACCAGTCCTCGATCTGTCGTCCGCCGAGATCGCCGTCCCGGCCGCCGAGGATCCGCTCGGCGGCGGGGTTCGCGAAGGTGATCCGGCCGGCGAGGTCCACGACGATGAGCGCGCTGTTGATGTTCTCGATGATGTCTCGCGTGTCGCGCCGCAGCGACTCGAGACGTTCGGACAGCCACTCGCTCTCGGTCACGTCCGAGAGCACGACCAACGCCCGCCCGGCGCCGTCGAGAATCCGGTGACGCACCTCGTAGGCTCGCGCGGCCCCGTCCTCGCCGGAGACCCGCACGAGGCGCGACGCGGGCTCGTCATCGGCCGCGCCGGCGGCGAGCGCGTCGACGGCTTCCATCAGCTCGGCCGGCAGGCGCGCCGCCAGGAACTCGGTCCCGTGGCTCTCGGATCGGGAAGGAAAGCGCCGCGCGAACTCGGGATTCTCGGAGACGATGAGCCCTCCGGCATCGACGACCACGAGCCCGGCGGGCATGGCCGACACGATCCCGCCGTTCAGGTCTTCGAGGAAGCGGATGCGCTCCTCGGAGAGCCGTCGCTGCCGCTCGGCCCGCCAGCGACGGACCTGCTCGAGCAGCACGACGGGGAGCACGTTCTCGTAGTCGGCACCGAAGTGGACGCAGTCCGAGGCGCCGGACCGGAACGCTTCGAGGGCGTCGGCCTCGCCTTCTCCCTCGACCACCACGATCCCGGGCGGCCCGTCGGGCGGAATCTCCGCCAGGCCCTCCGCCACCTTCGTCGGCGAGAGCCGATCGAAGAGCACGGCATCGATCGACCGGTCGTCGACCATTCCCGCCAGCTCGTCCGGGTCGAGAGCGCGGAGGAGCTCGACCGGGTCCCCCAGGCGAGCGAGCGCCGCCGTCGTGTCGACGGACATCGGCGAGGGGCCGCCGAGCGGATCCTGGCCGGGGGTGAGGACGATGATCCGGATCACGCCCGGGCGTGCCGACGCGGCCGCCTCGCCGCCGGTCGGCGCCGATTCGGCCTGCGCGTCCCCGTGCGTCGCGTGGACGCTGTCACGGCGGCTTCGTCGTGCCATCGCTGGGGCAGGAATCTCCCTCGCGACGACCTTGCGGACGCCGCATCCTGCGCGGGGGCCACCGAATCTAGCCGATCCCCTTCGCGGCGGCATCGCAGCGCGGCGCGCTCGACTGAATTCGCGCCGGCGCGTGACCGCGGGCTCGGGTTCGGTACAATGCGGCGGCCCCCTCCGCCAGGCGGAGATCCACCCTGCAGTCCCTGTCTCCTTCGACCGTCCTCGTCGTCGACGACGAGGAGCTGTATCGGCGCGCCCTCGAGCGCATCCTCCTGCGCGTGGGCCATCAGGTCGCCACCGCACCCGACGCCGCCGAGGCGCTCGACGTCATCGCGAGCGCGCCCGTCGACCTCGTGCTCTGCGACATCCAGATGCCGGGGATCAACGGACTCGAGCTCGTACGGCAGATCCACGACGTCGCTCCCGACGTGCCGTGCATCGTGATGACCGGGTACAACACGCCCGAGAACTCCCTCGAAGCCCTCGAGGCCGGCGCCTTCTGGTACCTCGAGAAGCCCTTCGAGCAGGAGCGCCTCGACGTGGTGCGCAAGCTCGTCGACAAGGCGATCGAGCACGGGCGCCTGAAGAGCGAGAACCGCACCCTCCAGCGTCAGCTCCAGTCGCGCCACAAATTCGACAGCATCATCGGCAAGAGCCCGAGCCTCGGCCGAACGCTCTCGGTGGTCGAGAAGGTGGCCGACACCGAGAGCACCGTCCTCATCACCGGCGAGAGCGGTACCGGCAAGGAGCTCGTCGCCCGGGCGCTCCACTACAACAGCCGCCGTGCCGAACGGCCGCTGGTCACCGTCAACTGCGGCGCGATCCCCGAGGAGCTCCTCGAGTCGGAGCTCTTCGGCCACGTGAAGGGCGCGTTCACGAACGCGGTCAGTCACCGCGAGGGTCGATTCGCCCTCGCGAACGGCGGCACGATCTTCCTCGACGAAATCGGCGACATGAGCCCGAGCCTCCAGGTGAAGCTGCTGCGCGTCCTGCAGGAGCGGACCTTCGAACCGGTCGGCTCGTCGAAGACCCAGAAGGTCGACGTCCGCGTGATCGCCGCGACCCACCGCGACCTGCCGCGCATGATCCAGGACGGTGGCTTCCGTGAGGACCTCTTCTACCGGCTGAACGTGTTGCCCGTCGAGGTCCCGCCGCTCCGCGAGCGGATCGAGGATCTGCCGCTGCTGGTCCACCACTTCCTCGACCGCGCGCGCTCGGAGCGCGGGTCGCGCGTCGCCGGCATGTCCGACGAGGCCATGCAGCAGCTGATGGACTACGACTGGCCCGGCAACGTGCGCGAGCTCGAGAACGTGACGGAACGCCTGACCGTCCTCGTCGGCGAAGGCGACATCGAGGTAGAAGACCTGCCGGCGCAGATCCGCGCCGAGCCGGTCTCGAAGACGCTGGCACCGCGGGTCCCGTCCACGGGGCTCGATTTCAACGGCGTCGTCGGGCGATTCGAGACCGAGCTGATCCAGCAGGCCCTCGACCACACCCACTGGAACAAGAACCGCGCCGCGGGGCTCCTGGGCCTGAACCGCACGACCCTGATCGAGAAGATCAAGAAGCGCGGCATCGTCCCGCCCGAGGAGAGCTAGCCGTCGTCGGGCTCCTTCGCGGGCCCGAACTCCGCGCTGATCTCCCGGGCGCTCACCGGACGGCCGTAGAACCAACCCTGGGCGATGTCGCAGGACGCCTCCAGCAGGATCTCCACGTGCTCCTGCGACTCGACGCCTTCCGCGACGACGACGCGACCGAGCGCGTGCGCCATGCGAACCATGGCGTCGACCATCAGCCGGTCCTGCTCCCGCTCGACGATGTTGAGGACGAAGGCCTTGTCGATCTTGAGCACGCTGAAGGGGAGCGACCGCAGCTGACTCAGCGACGAGTACCCCGTCCCGAAGTCGTCCATGATCATCGTGAAGCCCGCGTCGCGCAGATCGCGCACACGCTTCAAGAAGGCGCGGGATCCGTCGGTCATCATCGACTCGGTGATCTCGAGGTTGATCTGGTTCGGCCGGACGTCGAAGCGGCCGCACATTCTCTCGAGCCGCTTCGCGAAGTCGGCTTCGACGAGCTGCCTGGGCGAGACGTTGACCGACACGCACATCCCGTGCAGCCCCTCCGACTCCCACTCCTTCAGCTGGCGACAGACCTCCGCGAAGACCCAGTCCCCGATCGGAGAGATCAACCCGGTCGACTCGGCGATCGGAATGAACTCGTCGGGCGGCACGAGGCCGTTGCGCGGATGACGCCAGCGGATCAACGCCTCCAGGCAGACGAGGTCGCCGGTCCTTAGCCAGACCTCCTTCTGGTACGCGAGCTCGAACTCTTCCTCCTGCAGCGCCCGGCGCAGCTCCTGCTCCATGTCGACCCGGGAGGCGATTTCGAGCCGACGCACCGGATCGAACACGGCGATCTGGTCCCCGCCCCGATCCTTCGCGACCGCGACGGCGGTGATCGCATCCTGGAGGACGGACTCGGGCTCGGCGTGGCCCTCCGCGTGCTCGACGAGTCCCTGGCTGACCGCGACCGTGAGCTTTCGCCGCGCGACCGAGAACGGCAGCGCTAGCGCCTCGCGGATCCGGCCCGCGATCTCCTCGAGGCGGCCGGGCTCGATCCTGTGGCAGAGGACGACGAACTCGTCGCCGGAGAGGCGGGCCACGAGATCGGAGGTCCGTACGGCCAGCTGGATGCGGTCGGCGATGGCGATCAGGAGCCGATCGCCGGCGCTCGGCCCGAGGGAGTCGTTCAGCGACTTGAACCGGTCCACGTCGATCGCGATCAGCCCTAGTCGGTCGTCGGATTCGGCGACCTGCTGGAGACGGCGGCCGAGCTGCTCGACGAACTGCCGGCGGTTCGCGAGGCCCGTCAGCTCCTCCACGAAGAGGCTCGACTTCAGCTCGAGCTCGTAGGCCTTGCGGGCCGAGAGGTCGCGAAACGTCGCCGCGAAGAGCCGCCGTTCGTCGTCGTCGCCGGTGCACTCGTGGACGACCGCAGCGAAGGCGACCTTCGCGCCGTCCGATCGTTCGAGGGTGACCTCGCCGATGAAGGGTCGTCCCGCATCGAGATCCTGGAAAGCCCGCGCGACCACCCCGCGCTCGCGGGCGGGAAGCAGGGCCTGCGGATCGATGTCCGCATGGCCGTCCTCGGGACCGAGCCCGAGAAACTTCCGCGCCGCGTCGTTCACGTAGTGGAGGACGCGGCCGTCGGTCAACACGACCGGGTCGGGGCTCTTGTCGAGCAGCACCCGGAAGTCGTCGGCGACGAGCTCTCGCGTCGCTCGTTCGGCGGAACCTCCTCGCGTGCGTCCGCGCCGCTCAGCCATCGTGCGTCGCCCCCGACTTCAGCCGCAGCGTGTAGCGCGAGTTGCCGGTTCGCACTTCCACCCGCGTCGGGCCCAGCTCCCGGATCGCGGAGACCGGCGAAGTCGACACGACCTCGGATCCGACGGTCATCGACAGCGGCTCTCCCGAGACCAGATCACAGAGCAGGATCCCCGCGCCCAGATCCTTCACGACGACGCCGGACTCCTTCACGATGTCGATCCGCGCCCCCTGCACGAAGGCGGCCTCGTCGGGCTCGGGCCACGCGTCGATCGAGACGACCTGGGTCTCGAAGCCGTGGCGAGCGGGGTCCGACACGTCGAAGCCGTCGTCGTGGATCGGAAGCACTCCCACCTCCGACGGCGCCCCGGCGATCCTGCGGAACTCGTAGCGGTGGTTGCGGGTCTCGACGATCGCGACGCCTGCGACGACGGTGTCGACGGTGAGCACTTCGCTCGGCGCGAAGGCGCGCCCTTCGTCGAGGCGGACCCGCACGACACGGCCCGCCTCGAGCGGGTCGAGCAGCGTGCCGACACCCATCACGCGGGCCATCGGGAAGTGCGCGCTCGGCAATCGCGTCACGCTGACGCCGTCTCCGACGCGGAGCACGTCGCGCTCGGCGTCCGCCCGCTTCGCCTCGTCCCGCACCTTCCCTGCTCCTCCCGCCGACCGCAAAGCGCGTCTGCCCCTCTCCGCACCGTGCTGCCAGGGCTCTCCGTTCGGCCGTTCCGCGTTTCGACCTGACTGAATCCGCTCGCACGACACTGGACTGCGTCTCGCCGGGATCCGCCGCGACGCGCGAGGTCGAGGCAGTCGCCACGGGTCCGATCGACCGGCGGGAGCAGGCTCGGGCACACCGCAAAGGCGTGCACCCTGAACGGTCTTGCAACGCAGAATCCGGCGAAGCGTCGGCTCCTTGACGCTTCTGCGCGGTCCCCGCCGTAGCCGCCGCGTCGTGTGGCAGGCGAGCCCGCTCGAGGCGTCCTTCGCCCCGATGTGCGCATGCGAAGGCAAGCGCCGGGGAATGCAGCGGTTTCCGATCGCGGCTTCGGCGTCTTCTCGGCGCCCGCGTGCACCTCGGGGATTTTCCCGAGCAAATGGTGCGCCTTGGCACGTCCCGTGCTTCCTGATGCGTCCGTATCGCAGCGCTCGCGCAACGCCGAGCGCCCGCGATCGCGAGCTCACCAAGAGAATCCGCGGCGGCCGAGCGTCGCGGCGGCGCTGCGATCTCCCCGTCGCGGCAGAAACGGGCGGCAGATGGCTGAGAAGACGGTCGAGATGGGCGAGATGGAAATGCGGATGCGCGACGCCCGCGAGGAGTTCGACGAGATCCCGGCGCCCCTCAAGGAGGAGATCGTCCTCGAGCACGCTCCACTGATCCGGTACATCGTGAATCGGATCGCGGTCCGCCTGCCCTCGCACATCGACCTCGACGATCTGCACAACACGGGCGTGATCGGACTGATGGACGCGATCGAGAAATACGACCACGAGAAGAACTGCAAGTTCAAGACCTACGCCGAGTTCCGCATCAAGGGCGCGATCCTCGACCAGCTCCGCTCCCTCGACTGGGTCCCGCGCTCCGTGCGCCAGAAGGGCCGCAAGCTCGAGCGCGCCTACGGCGAGGTCGAGCAGCGCCTCGGCCGCCAGGCGACCGAAGACGAGGTCGCGGACTCCCTGGGGCTCGAGATCGACAAGTTCCACACGCTGATCAACCAGGTCCGCGGAATCAGCCTCGTGAACCTCGAAGAGGTCCGGGGCACCAACTCCGACGGCGATCGCGCCGGCACCTTCGCGGACGTCATCGAGGACGTGAACTCGGAGAACCCCTTCGCCTCCCTCAAGCTGATGGAGACGAAGCACGTCATCTCGGACACGATCGGCTCGCTCCCCGAGAAGGAGCGCCTCGTGATCTCGCTCTACTACTACGAAGATCTCAACATGAAGGAGATCGGCAGCATCCTCGGGATCACCGAGAGCCGCGTCTGCCAGATCCACACCAAGGCCACCGCCCGGCTCGGTGCCAAGCTGAAGACCCTGGTCGACCGCTAGCCGCTAGCCGCTAGCCGCTAGCCCGATCGCGCGTCGCAGCTGCTAGCCTTGCGTCCGGTTCGGGCCGCGTGGGCCCGGGCGAAGCGGGCAGCCGAGCAGGACGAGCGAAGAGCGTCGCGCCGAGATCCTCGGCCGATCCACGAGCGAGCGTCGCGTACGTAGATGTCGACCTGGATTCCGACGAGCCGAGGCCTCTCCCGCTCGGCCGGCGCGTGTGCTCGCGAGCGCGTGATCGGCTGGGCGAGCCTCGTCCTGGCGATGATCCTGACGGGGACGTCCGCCCGCGCGCAGGTCACCGTTACCAGCGATGACGACCCGCCGGCCGCCGGCTCCTTGCGATCGGAGATCGAGGCCGCCTTGCCCGGGGCGATCATTCCGATCCAGATCGACGTCGGCCAGGAGATCGGCTTGATCGATCTCCGCACCGGGCTCGACTTCGACGACACGCTGACGCTCGACAACTCGAGCGAGGCGTTCTCGCTGGTCGAGATCGGCGCGCCCGAGAGCGGCGCCTTCCTCACGATCCGGGACGGCGCGAGCGTGACCCTGCGCGACGTGGCGCTCGTCGACGTCGAGGCGAACGACGATGACGTCATCGACCTCCAGGGGACGGGGAGCCAGCTGACCCTCGACCTCGGCCAGCCGAACCAGTCGATCTTCGTCGACATCGTCGGCAGCGGGTCCGTGGTGAAAGAAGGTGCGGCCGCGCTCG
>JAUIMK010000004.1 GCA_030432735.1 bacterium | reverse complement strand
GATCCGTTCGGCTTCCCCGACGGCATGGTGCGCTGCCACGAACCCGTGGACGAGGCTGGCGGAGATGCTCGCGCCGGCGCCGGGATAGGTCTTCACGAACAGCGAGGCCGTCGTGTTGCCCGAAGCGTATAGACCCTCGATCGCACTGCCGTCCTCGCGCAGGACCCGCGCGTAGGGATCCGTCACGAGACCGCCGGCACAACCGACGTCGCTCGGGAACATCGGGACGGCATGGAAGGGAGGCTTCGCGATCGTCCCCATGCAGGGATTCGGCGCGACGGTCGGATCGCCGTGGATCCGGTCGAAGACGCGTTCTCCGCGACGGTGGTCCGGGTCCACGCCCTCCGCGCAGGCGGCGTTCCACCGCGCGACCGTCTCCTCGAGACCGTGCGCGTCGATCCCGCAGGCCTTCGCGAGGGCCTCGAGGGAATCGGCGCGCTTCATGTAGCCGCTCTCGAGCCACGCCGGGGGCGTCGTACCGGGCAGCGCCGTGCCCCACGGATACCGGGCGCGGTGGACGGAATCCATGATCGTCCAGGCAGGAATCGCGTTCCCCGTCTCCGCGTGTCGCGCGAACATCGCCTCGCCGAGCTCCATGTACGAGGCGCTCTCGTCGCAGAAGCGCTCTCCGCGTCCATCGACGAGGATCGAATGGGGGAGCGCCAGGTCGAGATGATGCATCCAGGGCGCGACGGAGCCGTCGGGCATCGTCGTGCCCTCGGGCCAGGTCCCGTCGAGGTTCTTCGAAGTCAGCACCCACCAGAACGCATCGAGGTTGTCCGTCGCGGCGCCGAGCGCTCTCGCCTGCTCGAGGATCTCGCCGGTGTCGCCCGGGTTCGTCGCGGTCCACTCGCTCGTGGCCGGGACGCGACCTCCTTCGCGGCGAAGTCGGTCGTTGCGGGAGAAGCCGCCGGCGTTGAGGAGTACGCCCGAGCGCGCGCGGACGACGCCGGGTCGCTCGCCGCCCACTTCGACCCCCACGATCCGTCCGCCTTCCTGGACCAGGCCGACGACCGGGCGCTCGAGGCGGATGGAGATCTCGTGCTCCAGCAGGAGCTCGAGGAAGCGCCCCTGGAGCGCCGCGCCGTTCGTGACGATGTCGGCGCCCCGGAGCCACGCCATGAAGCGTCGCCGCAGCATCTCGAGCGCCATCTTCTTGCCTCGCCAGGTGCGGCGCACGAGGAAGAGATCGGTCAGCTCGTGGCTGTGGACGGGCAGCCCCGCGCCGACCGGGGAGCGAGCGAGTCGGGGGGCCCAGTCGCCGAGACGGCGCGCGTCGAAGATCGGCGCCATCAGGCAGCGGCTCCGGGGCTCGCCGCCGGGCAGCTCGTCGTAGTAGTCGGACCATCCGTCGGGACGGAAGAACTGCATGCCGCGTTCGCGGAGGAAGGTGACGAGGGCAGGGCCGACCCGGAGGAACGTGTCCCGGTGGGCCGGCGAGGAGAAGGGGGCGTCCGTCGTGACGGCGGCGTCGAGGTAGGTCCGCGCGCGTTCGCGGGAGTCGGCGACGCCCTCCTCGGCCATCAGCGGATTGTCGGGGACCCAGAGCACACCGCCCGAGATCGCCGTCGAGCCGCCGAAGCGGGCCTGCTTCTCGAGGATGACCGGGCGCTTGCCGAGGGCGTGGGCGGCGAGGGCAGCCGAGACGGCGCCGGCGCCGCTGCCCACGATCACGAGGTCGAAGGTTTCGTCGGTCGTGTCCGTCATTGCTCTCCGATGCGGCGCCGCGGCGATCCGCGCCCACTTCGAGTCTCGCGCATCGCCTCGCGCTCGCAACGACGATGGAAACGGCGGGTCGCGCGTGCGATTCTCGCGGCCGGGGCGCGTCCCCGAGGAGGAAGACCGTGAAGCACTGGCAGGCGCTCGGCTACGCGCCGCCCGACGAGATGCTCGAGATCGCGCCGGTCGCCGAAGAGGTGGGCTTCGAAGGACTGCTCCTCTCCGACCACGTCTTCGTCCCGGAGGAGCGCCAGTCGAAGTACCCCTACAGCGCCGACGGCGAGCCCGACTTCCCGGACGCAGCCCCCTTCCCGGAGTCCTTCGTGCTGATGGGTGTCCTCGCCCAGCGGACGACGCGGCTGCGCTTCGCGACGAACGTCTACATCCTGCCGCTCCGCCACCCGGTCGAGGTCGCCAAGGCGCTCGGGACCGCGGCGGTCTTCTCGGGCGACCGGGTCGTGCTCGGGGTCGGTGCGGGTTGGATGAAGGACGAGTTCGACGTGCTCGGAAGGACCTTCGAGAAGCGCGGTGCGCGGATCGACGAGCAGGTCGAGGTGATCCGCAAGCTGCTGAGCGGGGACGTCGTCCAGCACGACGGGGAGCACTATTCGTTTCCCGCGATGCAGATGCAGCCGGCGCCGTCGAAGCCCGTGCCGATCTGGATGGGTGGGGAGAACGCGGCGGCGCTTCGCCGCGCGGGTCGCTACAGCGACGGCTGGTCCGGCTCGGGGCAGACCTACGCCGAAGCCGTCCGGGTCCTCGAGACGATCGCGGCGCATCGCCGCGAGGCAGGACGAGAGGACGTGCCCTTCGAGGCGATCGTTCCCTTCGTCGAGGACGTGACCGCGGATCAGCGCGCCCACCTCGTCGATCTCGGAATGACCGGAACCGTCTCCTATCCCTTCCCCTACACGGTGGGTCCCGAAGCGACGCTGCAGGAGAAGCTCGATTACCTGCGTCGCTACGGGGACGAGGTCATCGCGGAGGACGGCGCTCGCCCCGGCTCGCGCTAGGCCGCGTCAGCCGGAAGGTGCGCGCTCCGGGTCGCGCATGAAGCGCGAGACCACGAGGGCGAGCGCCATCACGCCGAGCATGACGGCGAAGGTCTCGGAGAACCCCGCCCGATAGGCTTCCACGACGGCGTCCCGGAGCGGCCCCTCGAGGGCGCGCACGGCGTCGGGGCGATCGACGAATCGGGTCAGGTCGGTTCCGTTCGGCGCGACGCTGGCGACGTCGGCCTGCAGGTGGCGCGTGATCCGGATCGCCAGGAGGGATCCGAGGACCGAGGTGCCGACGGTCTGCGCGACCGCCCGCGAGAAGCCCGGCAGCGAGCTCGCGACCCCGAGGAAACGCTCCTCCACCGCGTTCTGGATCGACGCGACGACGACGGGGCTGAGGGCGCCGCTGCCGAGACCGAGCAGGAGGCTCCAGGTCATGAAGAGCGGGAGCGGCGTCGTCGCGTTCGAGGTCATCAGCCCGGCGAGGCCCGCCATGTAGAGGGCGAGGCCGCGCGAGGCATAGCGCCGGTAGCGCTGGGTCGCGGCGGCGAGGCGGCCGGTCACGACGCCCGCGAGCAGGAGGCCGAGGGTGAGGGGTGCGAGGGTGAAGCCTGCCGCGACCGTGTCCGCGCCGCGGACGACGATGCCGAAGAGCGGGAGGAAGAACGCGATCGCGAAGTTCGCGAACCCGAAGATGCAGGTCGCGAGGAGCGGCGGCCAGACGGTCCGCCGCCGCAGCAGCGAGAGCTCGAGGATCGGTTCCGCCGCGCGGCGTTCCTGGTAGACGAACGCGACGCCGAGCAGTCCGCTCGCGGCGGGGAACGCGAGGGCGCCGGGGGACGACCATCCGAGCGCCTCTCCCGCCCACGACGTGTAGAGGATCAGCGTGCCGACGCAGGTGAAGAGGAGCAGGGCGCCGGCGAAGTCGACGCGGTGCTCGATCCTCCGGACCGGAATCCGGTAGCAGGTCTGGAGCGCGACGAGCGCGAAGACCGCGGCGGGGACGTTCATCGTGAACATCCAGCGCCAGCCCGGTCCGTCGACGAAGAAGCCGCCGAGCGGCGGGCCGACGAAGCCGGCGGCGGTCCACACGACCGAGATGAACGCGACGTAGGCGGCGCGATCGCGGGGCGGGACGATGTCGCCCAGGATCGCGTAGGGCATCGTGAGCAGCGCGCCGCCGCCGAGTCCCTGGAGCGCGCGACAGATGATCAGCTGCAGCATCGAGTCCGCGGTCGCGGCGACCAGCGACGCGATGATGAAGAGCGAGATCGCGAGCTGGAAGACGCGGCGCCGGCCGTAGAGATCGCCGAGCTTTCCCCAGATGGGCATGCTCGAAGCGCTGGTCAGGAGGTTGGCGCTGAAGATCCAGGGCGCCTGGCCGATGTCGCCGAGCTCGCCGGCGATCGCGGCCACGGCGGTCGACAGCACCATCTGGTCGATCGCCGCCAGCGACACGCCCCCCATCATGCCGGCGATCACGACCCGTCGCTGCGTGTCGGTCAGCAGGGCACTCGTATGCGGCTCGGCGGGGGCGGCGGGACTCATGGGCGGCGCACGATAGCGCGCGTCACCGCGCCGGAAGCGGCGCACGAGCGTGCTAAGAAATCCGCCATGTCCCTGCTTCCCGACGAACCCGACTTCGAAGAGATCCATACCCGCGACTACGAGACGAAGATCTATCGCGTCGCCGACGACGAGCTGCTCGTCCGGGGGGCCGTATCCGACCGCAAGCCGCCGGGGCTCTACGTGGCCGACGATCCGGACGAGCTCGAGGTGCACCAGATGCAGGTCGAGCTTCGCGTGGCGTACCCGTCCCTCGAGATCACCGCCGCCCGCGTCGTGTTCGAGTCCCATCCCCACGCCCACTGTCCGCTGATCGCCGCGGACTACGAGAGGCTCGTGGGCCTCTCCATCGCCCGGGGCTTCATGCGCAAGACGAAGGAGCTCTTCGGCGGGCCGAACGGATGCACCCATACCAACGCGCTGATCCAGGCGATGGCGCCGGCGATCGTGCAGTCGACCTGGTCGATCCGGATCAAGGAGCAGCTGAAGGCGGGCGTCCGACGATCCGAGCTGTCGCGCGAGGAGCGCGAGTCACGCGCTCGAGCGAATCGGAACACCTGCCACCTCTGGTCCGAGGACGGCGAGCGCTATCGCAGGTACGTCGACGGCACCCTCGAGGGCGAGGTCCTCGTCCCGGTCGTCGAGCGGCTGAAGGAGCTGGGTCGGGAAGACGACCCGCACTGGAGCTAGCCGCCCGTCAGGGCGCCGGGGCGGCGGGAACCGGCTCGTTCGTGACCGAGACCGGCGGTCGATTCTCCATGCGCGCGAGCAGGCCTTCGATGTACTGCGGCGGAACGTGGACGAGGACGCTGTCGCGACGGCCCCAGAACTTCGCGTGGAAGCCGGTGGTGCGCCTCGCCTTCAGGAAGTCGCGGGAGAGCTTGATCGTCACGTACTCGTAGACGTCGCAGAGCGACACGTCGGTCGTGCCGCAGTCGACGGGCTCACGCTTCACCACCTGGACGGGGAACGCGCGCTTGCTCGAGGTCGAGAACGAAACGCGGTCGAGGAAGGAGAAGTCCTCGAGCTGGGCGCGCACGGCGAGCTCGATGTCGGCGCCGATCCGGGGGCCGCGTGCGCGCGCGGTCGCGCGGAGGGTGGCGCGATGCGGCTTGGCCGTCTCGAAGGGCGGCGTCTCGAGGACCGAGGTGCCGGCGTGGAAGTTCTCGGTGTGCTCGAGGTTCTCGTGCACCCAGGCGGCGTTCTTCGTCGCGCAGCCGGCGAGGGCGGCGACGAGGCCCAGGGCGAGGGTCGCGAACACGAGTCGTCGGTCGGGGCGGGGGTGATGCATGACCGGGGAGATCGGTCGGACGAAGGAGTCGCTTGACGCTCGGGAGAAGCGAAGTCGGCGCGTCGAGCCCGCGCAGTTCGGGGGCCGATTCGGTTAGGCTATCCGGGCCGCGCGCTTCGAGTCGGCCAACGTGCGGATCGATTTCAGGCGAGGAGCAATTGATGCGCAGATCGGGAACGTCGCGAGGAATGCTTCGGTCGAGGTGGACGCTTCTTGCGCTCGTCCTGCTGTCGGGGCTCGTCGCCTGCGGCGCCGACGAGGCCATCGACTACGCCGGCCCGGTGGACGGCTGGGACCACGTCGGGGGAAGCCTCGGCGGCTCGCGCTTCTCCGCGAACGCGCAGATCGATCGCAGGAACGTGGCACGTCTCGAGGAGGCCTGGCGCTTCGAGAGCGGTGACGTCACGCCGACGACGTCGCTCCAGGTCACGCCGATCCTGGTCGAGGACGCGCTCGTGTTCTGTACGCCGCGGAACCAGGTCGTCTCGATCGACGCGGAAGAGGGCACCGAGCGCTGGCGCTTCGACGCGAAGCCCGCCCTCGACGGCATCTACAACCCGCTGTGTCGCGGCGTCGCCCACGGTCGCGTCGAAGTCGCGGCGGGGGAGGCGTGCGCGTCGCGCATCTACCTCGGGACCCTCGACGCGCGGCTGATCGCGCTCGACGCGGAGACCGGCGCGGTGTGCGGCGACTTCGGTGAGGAGGGGACCGTCGATCTGTTGCACGGCATCGGTGAGACCCGCGACGGCGAGTACTACATGACGTCTCCCCCGACCGTCGTCGCGGGACGGGTCGTGACCGGAGCGTGGGTCACGGACGGCCAGCGCGTCGACGCGCCGGGCGGCGTGATCCGCGGCTGGGACGCGAAGACCGGCGCGCTCGCCTGGGCCTGGGATCCCGTGCCCGGGGACATGGATCCGGTCACGGCGGAGGACGTCGCCGCCGGCGCGACGTATACGCGCGGGACGGCGAACGCCTGGTCGATGCTCTCGGGGGACGAGGCGCTCGGTCGGGTGTACGTCCCGATGGGCAACGCGGCGCCCGACCACTACGGCGGCGAGCGGCACGGGCTCGGACGTTATTCGAGCGCGGTCGTCGCCCTCGATGCGCGAACCGGCGCGCTCGAGTGGGACTTCAAGACGGTCTACCACGACGTCTGGGACTACGACGTCGCTTCGCAGCCCGTCCTCTACACGCATCCGGGCGGTCCGGACGGGAAGGGCTTCCCGGCCCTCGCCCAGGCGACGAAGATGGGACACGTGTTCCTGCTGGATCGCCGGACCGGAGAGCCCATCTTCCCGGTCGAGATGATCGACGCGCCGCGGGGCGGCGTGACCGGCGAAGTGATCGCGAAGCAGCAGCCCGTCCCGACGAAGCCCGCGCCGCTCCACCCGCACGCGCTGCCCGACGAGGACGTGTGGGGACTCACGCCGATCGATCGCGCGCAGTGTCGGGAGCTCGTCGGCTCGCTCCGCAACGACGGGATCTTCACGCCGCCCTCCGCGGAAGGCTCGATCGTCTATCCGGGGCTCGGCGGGGGCGTCAACTGGGGCTCGGTTTCCGTCGACGAGGAGCGCGGTCGACTCGTCGTCAACTCGATGCACAACCCCTTCATCGTCCAGGTGATTCCGCGGGAGGAAGCGACGAGTCTCGAGGGGACCGACCTCGTCGGGGCGCAGCCCCAGGAAGGCACCCCCTACGTGACGCTCCGCGCGCCGCTCCTCTCGGAGTGGGGCATGCCCTGTACGCCGCCGCCGTGGGGACTGCTCACGAGCATCGACCTCGCGACCGGCGAGGTCGAGTGGCAGCGTCCGCTCGGCAATCTGCGCGAGCTCGCGCCGGCCTTCGGCCGCTTCTTCGAGTGGGGCACGCCCAACCAGGGCGGATCGATCCAGACCGCCGGTGGCCTCGTCTTCATCGGCGCGACCCTCGACCGGACCTTCCGCGCCTTCGACGCGGAAACGGGGGAGATGCTCTGGGACGCGCTGCTCCCGACCTCGGCGAACGCGACGCCCATGACCTATCGCGTGGGTCCAGAGGGCCGTCAGTACGTCGTGATCGCGGCGGGGGGACACTTCCCGCTCGGTTCGCCTTCGGACGACGCGATCATCGCGTACGCCTTGCCCGAGGACTAGTCGAAGGATCCCTCCCCGAGGGCGACGCCGCGTCCCGCGTCCGGTCGCACGCGTCGTACGATCGGCAAAGCGGCGTTAGTCCTGGGTCGCGTCGGAGCGCGCTGCTACGCTGGCCCGATGCGCCGTCTCCTCGTCGCTTCGACGATCCTGACCCTGGTCGCCGTCATCGCGAGCGTCTCGGGTGTTCCGGCGCGGGCGAGCGTGCCCACACGGGTGCCCTTCCAGGGCTTGCTGCTCGACTCGGGGGGGGCGCCGGTGACCGCGGTCGTCTCGCTCGACTTCGAGCTCTTCGACGCGCTGGTGGCCGGGGCTTCGCTCTGGAGCGAGTCGCACCCGGGTGTGACGGTCGTCGATGGCGTCTACTCCGTCGATCTCGGCGCGACGAATCCGCTCGACGCCGCGGTCTTCACCGACGGCGCGGCCTTTCTCGAGATCACCGTCGACGGCGAGACCCTCGTCCCGCGTCAGCAGATGCTGGCCGTTCCCTATGCGGCGGTCGCGGACGAAGCGAAGCGGGTGACCGGGGTTCCCGAGACGGCGCTCGCGTCGCTCTGGGAGCACGTCAACTACGACGGCGGCGGTCCTCCGAACGACGATCCCGAAGAGGGGACGGCGGACGTCGACGGGGACGGGATTCCCAACTTCCTGGATCCGGACAACGACGGCGATCTCATCCCGGACATCGAGGAGGTGGCGAACGGCACGCCGATCAATCTCGTCTCGCCGACGATCACCGGGACGACCCCTTCGAACCTGCGGGTCTTCGAGGACACGTCGCTCGCCGTCGCGGGCTTCAACCTGGGAACGCTCACGAGCGTGACCCTCGACGGTGCGGCGATCACGCCTTCGAACGCGACGCCCACGGGCTTCGATCTCTCGTTTCCGTTCTACACGGCGACCGGAACGGCGACGATCGTGGTGACGATCGCGAACGGAGAGAGCGCGACGGAGATGGTCCCGATCCTGTCGATCCCGCCGACCCTCGCCGAGGTGATTCCCCGGAGCGGACGCGTCGGCATCCCCATCACGATCACGCTCTCGGGGGCCGACTTCAGGCCCGACTCCGTGGTCACGATCGAGGGACAGTCCGCGCCCTTCAGCTTCGTCGACGCGACGGAGCTCACCCTCACGACCACGCCGACGATCGAGGGGCCGAACACGATCGAAGTCACGAACCCGGACGGAACGTCCGATGCACTCGAGTGGCTGGTGCGCCCGTTCTCGTCGCACATCCTCTTCGTGACGTCCGGAAGGTACGCCGCGGATTTCGGCAGCATCGCGGCAGCGGACGCCCTCTGTCAGGCCGAAGCGGACGCGGCGCGTCTCGGGGGCACGTTCAAGGCGTGGCTCAGCCGTGCGCCCGATTCCGTTCCCCCGTACTCCCCGGCGGCCGACCTGTCCTCCAACCCGGAAGGGCCCTACATCCAGCCCGGAATCTTCGGCGGCGTTCCCGGCCGCGTGATCGCCGATGACTGGGCGGACTTGACCGATGGACACGTCGATGAACCCGTCGAGGTCACGGCGGAGGGGTGGTTGCGGTCGAGCTCTTTCACCTGGACGGGCACCCTGGCCGACGGGACGGCGTGGACCAACACGTGCGGGGACTGGACGGACACGAGCGCGCGCGGGGCGGTGGGCTACACGGGCGGGTCCGGCGCGAACTGGACCGTCACGAACGGCGCCGGGTACTGCGACGACCTGAAGGGCTTCTACTGCCTCGAACAGTAGGCTCCTCGCGGGATCGGCTACGGTCCGTCCCGACCAGGAGCGGGGGGCGATCATGGGCGAGAACGCGACGAAGGGCGGCTGGGGCAAGCGGATCGCGATCGGAGCAGGCGGGCTTCTCGCGCTGTCCCTGCTCGCGATCCTGCTCGTCTCCCGTGCGGACGGTCCCTTCTTCATCTTCCAGGGCGGGCCCTTCCGGTCGGGCGAGCTCGTCGCCTACGACGCCCTCGACTGGGGGGCCCTCGACGGGAAGACGGAGCTCGAGCTGGAGCTCGTCGGCGCGGAGACCTCCCTCACCCTCTGGTTCAGCGTGACCGACGGCGTGGCCTACGTCGCCTGTGACCTCGACTGCGAAGACGGAAGGCTCACGCGCTGGCCGTCGCAGGTGCGCAAGGACGATCGGGTCGTCGTCCGGATCGACGGCAAGCGGGTGGAGGGGCGGTTGACCTGGGTTCCGCACGCCACCGCGGAGTACGCGGCGGTGAAGGCGGACCGCAGTCGCAAGTACTCGGGCGAGGGCGGCGTGCGCGCCGCCGCCGAGACGGCCGCTCACGCGACCGTCGTGGAGGTCGGCGAGACCCTGACCGGCCGCGCCGCGCGAGAAGAGCCCGGCGATCGGGTCTTCCGTTTCGATCCGCGTTAGGCGACCGGTGCGCCGCCCGAGATCGGGTCGGGGTCGATCAGCACGCAGCGCGTCCCCGAATAGATCGACGCCATGCATCGGTTGCAGTGGATGCAGACGCCTTCGGTCTGCTCGCCCGCCTGCATCTTGAGGAGCAGGTCGGGCTCACGCAGGAGGGCGCGACCCATCTGCACGAAGGCGAATCCGTCGTCGAGCGCCTTCTCGATCGTCGCCCGCGTGTTGATCCCGCCGAGGAGGATCACGGAAAGGTCGAGCGCGTCCTTGAAGCGCCGCGCGTGGGCTTCGAAGTAGGCTTCCTCGAAGGGCGTGTCGGGCATGAACTTGCGGCCGACGAGCTTGAAGCCCAACCGGAGCAGAGGCGGGAGGGCGGCTGCGAACTCCTTGCGTGGCGCGTCGCCCCGGAACAGGAACATCGGATTGCCGAAGGAGCTCCCGCCCGTCAGGACGAGCGCGTCGAGGGTCCCGTCCGACTGGATCATCCGGGCGACTTCGAGACTCTCCTCGATCTCGAGGCCCTTCGGGACGGCGTCGATCATGTTGAGCTTGGCGACGATCGCGAGCCGACCGCCGACGGCGTCGTGCACGGCCTTCAGGATCTCGCGGGAGAGCCGCGCGCGGTTCTCGAGGGAGCCGCCCCAGCGATCCGTGCGGTCGTTGAGTGCGGGGGAGAGGAACGCGCTCGGCAGGTAGTTGTGGCCGAGGTGGACCTCGAGGGCATCGAAGCCCGCGGCTTCGCATCCGAGGGCGGTGCGCCGGAAGTCCTCGATCACGCGTTCGAGGTCGGCTTCGCTCGCGGCCGGCGTGAAGCGCATCGACAGGGGGTTGAAGCGGCGGGACGCGCTGAAGCCGACCACGCCGTTGGATTTCGAGTCGGCGACGGGGCCAGCGTGGCCGATCTGCGCCGAGGCCATGGCCCCTTCGGCGTGGATCGCCTCCGTCAGCTTGCGCAGACCGGGGATCGCCTCGTCGCGCATGTAGAGACACGCGCGGTTCGTTCGACCGTCCGGAGCGACGGCGACATAGGCGACGGTATTCATGCCGGCACCGCCCGCCGCGACGCGTCGGTGGTACTCGATCAGCTCCGGCGTCACGAGCGCATCGGGCATCACGCCTTCGAAGGTCGCGCTCTTGATGATCCGGTTGCGGAGCGTGATCGGGCCGAGACGGGCCGGAGCGAAAGGGTCGACGCGCCCGCGCGCTTCGTCCGTCACGCGAGCTGGCCCCCGTCGATCGTGAGCGCGGACCCGGTCATGTAGCGGGCTTCGTCCGAGGCCAGGTAGGCCACCAGGGCGGCGATGTCCGCGGGCTCGCCGACCATCGGCATCTGCGGCGTGATCCGGGCGAAGAGCGCCGGGTCGATGCCGTCGACGGGAAAGCCTGCGGCGGTCATCGGCGTGCTGATCCCGCCCGGGCAGATCGCGTTCACGCGGACCCCGCGTCGCGCGTACTCGGAGGCGAGGGATCGCGTCAGCCCGACGACGCCCGCCTTCGAGGCACAGTAGGCGGCGTTGTAGGGAACGCCCTGGAGCGCCGCCGCAGAAGCGATGTTCACGATCGCGCAACCGCCGGTGGGAGCGTCTTCGCGGTCGACGAAGTGGGGCAGGGCGGCGCGGCACATCTGGAACGTGCCGGTCAGGTTGATGCCGATCGTGGCGTGCCAGACGTCGGGGTCTTGCTCGAGGGTGTGCCCCGGCCGCAGGATGCCGGCGACGTTGGCGAGGGTGTCGAGACCCCCGAAGGCATCGACGGCGGCGGCGACGCCCGCTGCGCAGGACGACGCATCCGCGACGTCGACCGCGCCGGACTCGGCGGTCCCGCCCGCGGCCGTGATCTGCTTGGCGGTGTCCTGCGCGCCTTCGGCGGCGATGTCCGCGCAGAAGACCGCGGCGCCTTCTTCGGCCAGGCGCAGCGCCGTGCCGCGGCCGATTCCGCTGGCGGCGCCGGTCACGAGCGCGCGTCGTCCCTTCAGTCGATTCATTTCGGGCTCCTCGTCGGGTCAGGGGGCATCGGGGCGCTCCAGCATACCCCGTCGCGGCCGTCGGGCGACGAGATAGAATCGGGGCGTCGGAGCGGCCCCGCGTTCCCGACCACACCGAGAGGTCCGGCCATGCACGAGTTCGATCGCGGCGTCACGAAGTACGACATCATGCCGATTCCGCCCGTCGAGGCGCAGTGCGAGAAGTTCGATGCCGGACCGGTCACGATCTGGGTCGAGTACCGCCTGCTCGACGACGCGATCGCGGCGGCGCATCAGGCGAACGAGGGCTTCGACGGGAAGATCGACCAGCTCGAGGACTGCGGTGTCTCGCTGCACGTGTTCGGGGAGCCCGCGCCCGGAGCCGAGCGGATCGAGTTCCTCCGCTTCGATTGTTTCGACGAGGATCCCCACTACCACTACGTCTCGTACGCGAACACCACGAACGAGATGGTGCACATCGAGCCGGCGGCGATGGGGGATCCGCTCGAGTGGGCGATGGACCGGATCCGGACGCGGCTGCCGCAGATGCTCGCGCGGGCCGGCGCCGCGGATCTCGCTTCGCGGGTCGAGCCGGCGGACGTCGAACGCGTGATGCCGAAGGTCGCCGAGGCGGCCTATCGGGCGCGCTTCGGGCACGACGACGCGGCGATCCACGCGGCGGCGATGGCCAGGGCCGCGCCGGTCGCGAAGGCGGCGAGCACCGCCTCGTGAGCGGTCCCGTCGCGGTGGACCGGGCGCTCGAGGGTCGGGTCGCGATCGTGACCGGCGGCAGCCGCGGCATCGGGCGGGGCTGCGCCGTGGGACTCGGCGCGCGAGGCGCGACGGTCTACGTGACCGCGCGCCGGACCTCGGACGCCGAGCCGCCGGAGGAAGGCACGGTCGAGGCCGTGGCCGCCGAGGTCGACGCGGTCGGAGGCCGGGGGATCGCGCTGGCCTGCGATCACCGGGACGACGCGGCGGTCGAGGCGGTATTCGACCGGGTGCGCACCGACGAAGGACGGCTCGACGTCCTCGTGAACAACGCCTTCATCATCCCCGACGAGCTCACCAGCGGGAAGCCCTTCTGGGAGGTCCCGATCTCGAACTGGGACGACATGATCGACGTCGGAACGCGTTCCGCCTACGTCGCGAGCCGCTTCGCCGCCCCGATCATGATCGAGGCGGGCCGCGGCCTGATCGCGAACATCTCGTCGAGCGGCGCGGCGGAGTACGCCTGGCACGTGGCTTATGGCGTCGGCAAGGCGGCCCTCGACCGATTGACGGCGGACACGGCCCACGAGCTCGCGCGCTACGGCGTCGCGGTCGTTTCGCTCTGGCCGGGTCTCGTCCTGACCGAGCGCAACGAGGCGAACGCGAAGCACGTGAAGGGCCTCGACTTCAGCCGGGCCGAGTCCCTCTACTTCACGGGGCGCGCCGTCGCGGCCCTCGCGGCGGACGCGCGCGTGATCGAGCGCACGGGCCGCGCGCTGGTCTCCCGGGCGCTCGCCGACGAGTTCGGGTTCAGCGACGTCGACGGCAGGCTGCCGGACGGCCCGATGCACGAGCGACCCAAGGGCATCGGAGATGGTTGAGGCGAAGGCGCGTCGCCCGATCGGTCTCGCGATCGTGTCGGCGGTCCTGCTCTCGTGCCAATCTACGCCGGTCCTCGATCCCGGCGACCCCTTCGATGCACTGCATCGCCTTTCCGACGCGATCGCGGAGAGCGCCGAGATCGCGCGAAGCGACGCGGCGTCCGCGGTCCCGAACGGTGGTGCCGAGGGAGCGCTCCACGTGCTCCGCCTGCTCCGCCGCGCGGTCGACGAGGAGATCGCCTGGGCGGATACCGCGCATCCCTTCTTCCAGGTGCAGGACGAGCGCTTCGCGAAGCTGGCGCTCGGCAATCCCGACAACCTCTACCTGGTGACCCGGGTCGACGACGATGCGGAGTACGTGATCCGCGGGCGCCTGGGGACGACGGCGGACTTCAACGTCCAGGTCTACCAGGGCTATCCCGGGATCCACCGCCCGATGCGCGCCTTCGGCTCGATCGGGCTCGATCGCCTGGTGACCGACGAGGCGGGTCGTTTCGAGATCCACGTCGGCGGTACCGCCCGGGCCGGGAACTGGGTCGAGCTCCGTCCGGGATCGCGGCGGATCCTCGTGCGTTTCACCTACGGCGACTGGGCGACGGAGGAATCGGGAGAGCTCACGATCGAGCGCGTGGGCGAGCGCGGGACGCGGAGCGACGCGGTGACGAACGCGGAAGCGGCCCGGCGGATCGCGGCGTCGGCGGACTACCTCGAGGACGCGCTGCGCGGATACAGCGCGCTGGTCGCGCAGGTCTACGAGGGGCTCGAGCCGAACTCGCTCCGGCCGATGCGCCGGATGACCGGGGACGCGGGGGGTCTCTCGACCCAGTACAACGCGACCGGGCGCTATGCCGTCGACGACGACACCGCACTCGTCGTCACGACCCGCCCTTCGGAGTCGCGCTACCAGGGCTTCCAGATCGGCACCGAGTGGTTCGAGGCCCTCGACTTCGTGAACCAGACGACGAGTCTGAACACGACCCAGGCGCGCCTCTCCTCCGACGGCGTCTACCGCTTCGTGATTGCGACCCGGGATCCCGGGGTGGCCAACTGGCTCGACGCCTCGTCCGCACCGCAGGGACAGATGCTGCTCCGCTGGCAAGGGGTCTCGCAGACGCTCGGCGCCGAGCACGAGCCGGTCGTCGAGCTCGTCCCCTTCGATGCGGTTCGTGATCTCTTCCCCGAGGACGAGCCGATCTTCGATTCCACGGATCGGCGTGAGCAGATCGCCGTGCGTCAGCGCGCGATCGAGCGCCGCTACGGACTCTCCGCCCGCTAGCACAGAGAGCCGGCTCGGTCCGGCCCGGATCGCTTCGCGTGGGCGCCTTCCGTCATGCCGGCGCGCCTTCCCGACTTCCGCCGCCGGCTCGGGTTCGTGGGCAGAGTCCGTGTGCGATGATGCGCATCGTGACCGAATCCCCCGATCGCCTGCCGCTCTCGCTCATCCTGATCTACTCGCTGCCCTTCGTGGGGTACCTCGCGATGTCGATGCCGATGGGCATGTGGTACGCGAAGTTCTCGACCGACGAGCTGCTCCTCGCCCCGGCCACGATCGGCACGATCCTCTTTGCGGCGCGTTTCTGGGACGCGATCTCCGACCCGATGGCGGGCTACCTCTCGGACCGGACGCGATCGCGATTCGGGCGACGGCGGATCTGGCTGGTCGGGGCGGCGATTCCGGTCGCGGTCACGTACGTGATGCTGTGGAGCCCGCCGACCTCGCTCGAGCCGATCTTCGTCATCGCCTGGATCACCGCGGCGATGATCCTCTGGGAGACGGCCTCGACCGCCTTCTACGTGCCGTACACCGCGCTCGGCCTCGAACTCACGAGCGACTATCACGAACGCACGCGCCTCTTCGGGTGGCGACAGTCCCTCGTGGCGGTCGGCTTCGGCGCGGCGCTCGTCTCGATCAGCCTTCTCCGGAACGACGCGGACTACCCGAACGCCGAGGTCCCCGTGGCGATCGTGACCGGCGCGGCCCTGGCGTTGATGCTCTGTGTGACGGCGTGGCGCGTTCCGGAGCCCGTCCACCACCAGGGGCGGGGCAGCGTCCGCCTTTGGTCCGCCTTCGGCGACGTGCTCCGGAATCCGCACGCGCGTCTGCTCCTGCTCGTGCTCGGGATCGACTCCTTCGGGATGGGGATGGTCGCCTCGCTTGGTGCGTTCATGGCCGACGACGTCGTGCAGGCTCCCGAGCTGCTCGAAGAGATGATGGCGTTCTGGATGCTTCCCCAGTTCCTCTGCGTCCCGGGCTGGATCTGGCTCTCCCGACGGGTCGGCAAGAAGCCGATGTGGCTCTTCGGGATGGCCGTCAGCGTCGCGGGCTTTCTGGGACTGCTCTTCGTGGGACAGGGCGACATCACGGCGGTCCGTTTCCAGGTGCTCGCGATCGGGATCGGAACGAGCATCTCGCTGGTGATCGGCCCGTCGGTCCAGGCGGACGTCGTGGACTACGACGAGCTGATGACCGGGGATCGGAAGGAAGGCGCGTACGTCGCCGTCTGGAATTTCCTGCGCAAGCTCGGCACCGCCGTCGCCATCAGCTTCGGCCTCTTCGTGCTCGAGTTCGCCGGCTACGACGCGCAGGCCGAAGTCCAGAGTGACGTCGTGAAGGACTCGATCCGGATCGTGATGGGGGCCGTTCCCGCGGCCGCCTTCGTGGTCGGGGCGGTCGCCTTCGCCCGGTTCTCCCTCGACGAGGCGGCGCATCGCGAGATGAAGGTCCGCCTGGCGGAACGTGCCGCGAAGAACGCCCGGGACGCGAGCTAGCTGCGCGGCGCTCCGAGGCGTCTATCCTTCCCGGTCCTTCTGCCCTCGCGCCACGAGAGGAATGCCTCCATGCCGACCCCCTTCGACGGTCTTCGCGTCCTCGACCTCTCCACGGAGATCGCCGGCCCCTTCGCGACGCGGCTGCTCGCGGACATGGGCGCCCTGATCATCAAGGTCGAGCCGCCCGAAGGCGATCCGCTGCGGCGGATGAAGACGTCGGCCGCGCTGGGACGCTCGGCGCCCCTCGCCGAAGGCGAGGACGGTGCGCTCTTCCAGTGGTTGAACGCGACGAAGAAGAGCCTCGTGCTGGATCTCGCGGAGAGCGAGGTGGATCGCGCGACGTTCCTGCGTCTCGTCGGGGACGTCGACGTCGTCCTCGAGAGCTTCGCGCCGGGATGGCTGGACGCCCGCGGAATCGGATTCGAAGCGATCCGCGGCGCGAATCCCGCGGCGAGCCTCGTCTCGATCACGCCCTTCGGGCAGGACGGGCCCTGGGCGAACCACGTAGCGACGGACTTCACGCTCCAGGCGGAGACCGGCTCGTTCTCCGGCCGGGGCTATGAAGACCTCGGGCCGGTGGTCGCGGGCGGTCGACTCGGCGAATACTGCGCGGGCAACTTCGCTTCCGTCGCGGCGGCGATCGCCTGGCGCTCGGCGCGGCAGACGGGGCGCGGGCTACACGCGGACGTGTCGATGCTCGAGACGATGATCCTCTGCTTCCAGCCCTACCAGTTCATCCAGGGGCAGATGCGGCCGGGCGAGCAGTTCCCGGTCATGGTCGAGGTCCCCTCGATCGAGCCGGCGAGCGACGGGATGATCGGATTCTCGACGCAGACGTCGCAGCAATGGCACGACCTCTGCGTGATGGTCGAGCAGCCCGAATGGGTGACGGACGATTCGCTCTGCCTGGGACAGGTGCGCTACCAGCGACGCGAGGAGCTGCTCGAGAAGATCCAGGAATGGACGCGAGCCCACACGATCGACGAGATCGTCGACCTCTGCATCCAGCTGCGGATTCCGGTCGCGCCGATCGGCAACGGCGAGACGGTGCTCGAGACGGACCACATGATCGCGCGCGGCTTCTTCCGGGACCATCCGGAGGGCTTCCGCGCGCCGGGCGTGCCTTTCCGGTTCGAGGACGGGGACCTCGCGCCGCTCTCGAGGGCGCCGAAGCTCGGTGAGCACGGCGACGAGATCCGCGCGGGCCTTCGTGATCGCGCCGCTGCGCCGCTCCCCGCACCGGCCGGCGACGGTCCCCTCGCCGGGCTCAAGGTGGTCGACTTCACCGCGTTCTGGGCGGGGCCCTTCGCGGCGACGACCCTCGCCGAGCTCGGTGCCGAAGTCATCAAGGTCGAATCGATCCAGCGGCCCGACGGAATGCGCTTCGCGTCCGGCTTCATCCCGGAGGACGGGATCGTCTGGGAGTGGGCGCCGGTCTTCCACGGCGCGAACTCGGGGAAGAAGGCCGTCACGCTCAATCTCGACGACGAAGAGGGGCTCGCGCTCGCGCGGGAGCTCGTTCGTCAGGCGGACGTGGTGATCGAGAACTTCTCGCCGCGGGTGATGGAGCGTTTCGGGTTCGACGGACCCGGCGTGAAGGCGCTCAACCCGGACGCGATCCTGATCCGGATGCCGGCCTTCGGGCTCGACGGACCGTGGCGGGACCGGGTGGGCTTCGCGATGACGATCGAGCAGGCGTCGGGGCTCGCCTGGGTCACGGGCTTTCCCGATCGCGAGCCGACGGTGCCGCGGGGGATCTGTGATCCCGTTGGCGGCATGACTGCGGTGCTCGCGCTGCTCGGTGCGCTCGAACGCAAGGCACAGGGCGCGGGCGGACAGATGATCGAGGTCTCGCTGCTCGAGGTGGGGCTGCTGCTGGCGGGCGAGCAGGTCGTCGAGAAGACGGCCTACGGAGTGCTCCTCGAACGTGCGGGGAACCGGGGACCGGTCGCCTCGCCGCAGGGGGTCTACGTGTGTCGCGACGAACGGAATCCGGACGACGCGGGCTGGGTCGCGATCGCGTGCGCGAGCGAAGAGCAATGGGCGGCGCTCGTCCGCGTGCTCGGTGAACCCGAGTGGGCGAAGGCGCCCCGCTACGCGACCGAGGCAGGGCGGCGCGAAGACGCAGCCGAGATCGACCGCGAGCTCGCCGCGTGGTGTCGCGGGCGGCACGCGCACGAGATCCGCGACACGCTGGCCGCCGCGGGCGTACCCGTCGGGTGGCTCCTGAATCAGCGCGAGAACGTCCCCGGCCACGAACACCTCGACGCGCGGGGCTTCCTCGAGTTTCTCGAACACCCCCTCGCGGGGCGCATCGGCTACCCGCGCTCCTCGATCCGTTTCGACGGCGAGCCGGCGAAGCGGACGCTTCCTCCGCTCCTCGGGGAGCACAACGAGGAGATCCTTCGCGAACGACTCGGCCAGTCGGAGGAGCAGCTCCGCGCCCTCGAAGAGAAGAAGGTGATCGGCACGCGTCCGAGCTTCCTCTGAGGCGTTCTCGGGGCCGAAATCCGGGGCAGCGGTGATCCGTCCAGTGTGTAACGTAGAGGGACACCATCGACCGGAGGGCAACGCCATGGGCCGCAAGTACCAGATCATCTCGGGCGACGGACACGTCGAGACGCCGCCGGAATCCTGGGTCAAGTACATGCCGGAGATCCACCAGGACCGGGCTCCCCGGCTCGTGAAGCTGGCGACCGGCGGCGAGGCCTGGCTGATCGAAGGGCAGCCGCTGATCCCGAACGGTCAGAACATCACCGGGCGGGGCCCCGTCGTGACCGAAGGCGGCAGCTACTTCGCCGAGGACGGCTCTGCGGCGGAGGGGGCCGGCGACGCCGCGCAGCGCCTGCGCGAGCAGGACATCGACGGCATCGACGCCGAGGTGCTCTTCCCGCCGATCTTCGCGTCGCGTGCGATCGAGAACATCTCGGACAAGGACGTGTATCGCGCGCTGATCCGCGCCTACAACACCTTCCTCGCGAAGGACTACTGCGCGGTCGCACCGGATCGCCTGATCGGGAACGGCGTCGTGCCGACCACGGGCGTCGACGACGCGATCGCGGAGATCGAGTTCCTGAAGGACAACGGGATCAGCTCGGTCTCGCTCCACATGTTCCCGAACGGCTCGGGGTTCGCGAAGCCCGAGGACGATGCGTTCTGGAAGCGCAGCCTCGAGATCGGTATGAAGCTGTCGCCGCATTTCGGCTTCGGGCAGATGTCGCCGGACATGAGCAGCGTCGGCGTCGGGATCGGGCCGGACCCCTTCGCGGGCACGCTCGTCCAGCGCGTGAGCGGACAGCCGCCGATGTACAACATGAGCCAGCTGATCTGCTCGGGCGCCCTCGACCGCTTCCCGGATCTCCAGTTCTACTTCGCGGAGGTCAACGCGAGCTGGCTGCCCTGGGGCCTCTTCGTGATCGACGACAACTACGAGATCTTCAGGGGCACCTTCGATCGGAAGCTCGAACGCAAGCCCTCCGAGTACATCCTCGACCATTTCTGGTTCGGCATCATCCGGGACCCGAAGTGCGTGGAGATGCGCGACCATCTGCCCTTCGATCGGCTGATGTTCGGCTCGGACTTCCCGCACTCGGTCGGCTCCTATCCGAACTCGCGCAAGTTCCTCGACGACGCGTTCGAAGGCGTCGACGACTCGTACCGGAACCTGATGCTCCTCGAGAATCCTGCGAAGTATTTCGATCTCGATCTCGAGGCGGACATCACGCCGACCCCCGAGGCCTAGCGTCCCGCGACGCGAAGGATCCCTTCTCCGACCGGCCCGCGATGGCGATCGCGGGCCGGTCTCGTCAGACGCATCCCTGCAAGAGGCAAGATGAGCGAAACCGTTTCCGATGCCGAGCTGGTCGAGCGCTTCCCGTGGGTCCAGATCACCCACGACTCGAAGCACCACTTCCGTGGCTGGCTCGACGAGAAGCTCCTGATCAACCGCTGCGGAGATTGCGGCCGGTTCCACCACCCGCCGAAGCCGATCTGCCCGGATTGCTGGTCGGAGAACCTGGTACCGACTCCGGTCGCAGGGACGGGGACGGTCCATCTCGCGATGCTGCTGCGTCAGGGGTCGCCGGCACCGGGCGTCGACTACGCGAAGGGTCCGCATCCGGTGGTCGCCGTCGATCTCGACGGAACCGACGGCGTCCGCTTCAGCAGCACCGTCATCGACCTGCCGGTCGAGGAGGTGGTGATCGGTCTGCCCGTCGAGCTCGACTGGGTCGAGCGCTACGGCCACCCCTTCCCGGTCTTCCGAAAGCGGGGGGTCTGATCCGTGGCCAGACGAAATCCGATGCGGGACGAGGTCGCGATCGTCGGCCTCGGCTCGACCGAGTTCAGTCGAGACGCGGGCGGCGTGTCTCCCGCGAAGCTCGGCGCCGAAGCGTGCATCGCGGCGATCCGCGACGCGGGCATCGACAAGAGCGAGATCGACGGGGTGGTGGGCGCGCTCGAGCCCGGCGCGCCTCGCGCGAACCAGATGTCCGCGATCCTCGGGCTCAGCGACATCACCCACCATTCGAGTCCGATGCCGGTCGCCGTCTTCGCACTGGTCGACGCGATGACGGCGATCTTCTCGGGGCAGTGCGACACGGTGCTGGTCTACTACGCCTTCACCCGGGCACCCTGGAATTCCCGGTCGGCGGCGCAGGATCCCTTCCGCAGCTACCTGGGCGGGATGATGAGCGGAGGGCTCAAGGCGCCGCCGATGCCCGAGTCGATCGATCCGTCGGCGGCCTACACCGCCTGGGCCGCGCGCTACATCCACGACTACGACGTCCCGCGCGAGACCTTCGGGCGGGTGGCGCTCAACATGCGCGCGAACGCGGCCCGGAATCCGAAGGCCGCCATGAAGACGCCCCTCACCATGGAGGCGTATCTCGAGGCGCGCATGATCCGGGACCCGCTGTGCATGCTCGACATGGACATCCCGGTCGACGGCGCCGACGCGTTCGTCCTGACGACGACGGAGAGGGCGAAGGCGCTCACGAAGAACCCGGTCGTCGTGCACGCCGCGACTGCGGGGATGGTCGGGAAGAACGACGAGGACCAGCTGCCGTCCCTCGCCCACCATGGTCAGCACGTGGTCGCCCGCGCGCTCAAGGAGCGCAGCGACGTGTGGATCGACGACATCGACGTCTTCTTTCCCTACGACGGCTTCAGCATCATCACTCTCGGCTGGATCGAGAACCTGGGCTTCGCCAAGCCCGGCCAGGCGGGGAAGTGGATGCTCGACAACTGGGACGACGAGCTCGGGTGCGTGATGATCGACGGACGTGTGCCGATGAATCCGCACGGGGGGTCGTTGTCGGAGGGGGCCTCGCGCGGAACGGGCCACCTGCGAGAGGCGGTGACGCAGCTGCGCGGGGAGGCCGGCGAGCGACAGGTGCACGATGCGAAGACCGCGCTGATCGGCTGCGGCGGCTTCTTCTTCAACTCGCAGGGCGCGATCCTGAAGCGGCTCTAGCGTCTCACTTCTCACGCGAAAGGGCGGGACGTATGACTGATTTCGTCATCCGGGATGCGACGATCATCGATGGCACCGGGGCCCCCGGCTTCGTCGGCGACGTGGGCGTGCGCGACGGGCGTATTGCCTTCGTGCGCGCCTCGGGCGACGCGGGCGCCGGCACGGGAGACGACGCGGGGCTCGAGACGATCGACGGAAGCGGGCTCGTGCTGACGCCCGGCTTCGTCGATCCACACACCCACTACGACGCACAGCTCGCCTGGGACCCGACCGCATCGCCCTCGAATCTCCACGGCGTGACGACGATCATCGGCGGCAACTGCGGCTTCTCGATCGCTCCGCTCGGGCCGAACGACGCGGACTACGTCCGACGGATGATGTCGGTCGTCGAAGGCATGCCCCTCGAAGCCCTCGAGGAGGGCATCGACTGGAGCTGGCAGAGCTTCGGCGAGTGGCTCGAGCGCCTCGACGGAAGGACCGCGGTCAACGCGGGCTTCCTGGTCGGCCACTGTGCGCTCCGGCGAACGGTGATGGGAGATCGCGCGGTGGGCAACGAAGCGACGGACGACGAAGTCGATTCGATGTCGAAGCTGCTGCGCGACTCGATCGAGAGCGGCGCGCTCGGTCTGTCGTCCTCGCGTTCCTTCACGCACAGCGACGGCGATGGGCATCCCGTTCCCTCGCGCGCGGCCAGCGAAGACGAGCTCCTCGCGCTCTGCGACGTCACCGGCGAGCACGAGGGCACGACCCTCGAGTTCATCACCGACGGCTGTCTGCACGGCTTCGCCGACGCGGAGGTCGAACTGATGACGCGGATGTCGCTGCGGGCCGGCCGGCCCCTCAACTGGAACGTCTTCACGATCGACTCCAAGGAGCCCGACCGCTTCGCGAATCAGCTCGGCGCGCAGGAGAAGGCGGCGGAGCAGGGCGCCGAAGTCGTGGCGCTCACGATGCCGACGCTGGTCGGGCTCACGATGAGCTTCCTCACCTACTCGCCGATTCACCAGCTGCCGGGTTGGCGCGAGGTCCTCTCGCTTCCCCTCCCGGAGCGCATGGCGGCGCTGCGCAAGCCCGACGTCCGAGCGCGGCTCCTCGCGGGCTCGCGTTCACCCGACGCCGGTGTCTTCGCCCGGGTCGCGGACTTCCCGAATTTCCGGATCGGCGAGACCTGCTCGGAGGCGAACGCTGGGCTTTCCGGCAGGCTCGTCAAGGAGATCGCCGCCGAGCGGGGCGCCGAGGACTTCGACACGCTGATCGACATCGTCCTCGAGGACGAGCTGCGGACGGTGCTCTGGCCGGATCCGCCGGACGACGACGCGGCGAGCTGGGAGCTCCGGCGACGGGCCTGGGAGAACGGGCACACGCTGCTCGGCGGATCCGACGCGGGCGCCCACCTCGACCGCATGTGCGGCGCGCCCTACACGACCGATTTCCTGGCGGACTGTCTTCGTGGTCGCAAGCTCTGGCCGGTCGAGAAGGCGGTCGAGGCGCTGACCGATCGTCCGGCGCGGCTCTTCGGTCTGCGCGATCGCGGGCGGATCGCCGAGGGCTATCACGCGGATCTCGTGCTCTTCGATCCCACGGAGATCGGGAGCGGCATGATTCACGAGCGCCGGGATCTGCCCGGCGACTCGGCGCGGCTCTTCGCCGAGTCGACGGGGATCCGCCGCGTCTTCGTGAACGGCGACGCGATCGTCGTCGACGGCCAGGCGACGGACGCGTGCCCGGGACGGATCCTCCGCTCGGGTACGGATACGGAGACGGTGCCGATTCCGGCTCGCGGCGGCGCCTCTTCCTGAGGGGCTAGGTGGATCCGACCGCACGGGCGGCACCGAGCATTCTCCGCCGGAGGTAGGCGTACTGCTCCAGAAGGGGAAGCTCCTTGGGGCAGACGTCGTGGCAGCCCATCAGGCCGATGCAGCCGAAGACGCCGTTCTCGTCTGAGACGACCTCGAACCAGTCGTCGTCGCTCCGCGCGTCGCGCGGATCGCGCATGAAGCGGGCGATCCGGTTGAGGCCGGCGGCGCCCACGAACTCGGGATTCACGTTCGCGACGCCGCAGCCCGCGATGCAGCAGCCGCATTCGATGCACCGTTCGCCTTCGTAGATCGCCTGGGCCAGGTCCGCGTCCATGCGTTCTTCCTCGGCGTGCGGATCGAAGGGCGCGCGCTCCTGGATCCATCCCTCGACCTGCTCCGCCATGCCCCTGAACCAGGTCCCGGTGTCGACGGAGAGATCGCCGATCAGCTTGAAGACCGGGAGAGGCTCCAAACGGATCGTCTCCTCGAGGTCGCGGGTCAGCGTGTTGCAGGCGAGTCGCGGTCTTCCGTTCACCAGCATGCCGCAGGAGCCGCAGATCGCGGATCGGCACGCGAAGTCGAACTGGAGACTCGGGTCCTGCTCTTCCCGGATCCGATTGAGCGCGATGTACAGCGTCATGAAGGGCTGCTCGTCGAGCTCGAAGGTCTGGTGGTGCGGCTCGGACGCCGGATCCTCCGGGTTGAATCGGAAGATCTCGAAGCGAAGGCGTCGCGGTGTCTCGAGGGCGATCGCGTCGTTGCTCATTCGTTCCTCTCCGGTCTCACGGGGCGATCTTCATGGCCCTTCCAGGCGCCCCACAGCATGCGGGCGCCCATCGGTTCGTCGGTCGGCAGCGAGCCATGCTCGGCCATCTGGCTCGGTGCGTGCTGGTTGTACCGCTCGATCGGGATCTCCATCGTCTTCTGCTGCGTCTTGCCGTATCCACGATCGCCGGGCGGGAGGTCGAGGAGGCCGACCGGCTCGTAGGTCAGCCGCGGCGCGTCCGTCTCCGCGTCCCAGCGTGCGAGAGTTCGGTTCAACCACCGGGCGTCGTCGCGGGTCGGATGATCCGTTCGCGCATGCGCCCCCCGACTCTCCGTGCGTTCGAGCGCGCCGACGGCGGTGATTCGAGCGAGCCGGACCATGCCTTCGATGCGCATCGCAGCCGTCAGCTCCGGGTCGACTCCTGGACCGCTTCTCCGGAGTCCGACCCGCGCGATGTCGCGCTGGGCGGCCTCGAGCTCCATGACCGCGACCTCGAGCTCGTCGCCGCTGCGGAAGACGCCGACCTTCTCGTTCAGGATCGATGCGACCCGGTCCCGGACGGCGTATACGCTCCCGCCCGTCGACGGACGGTCGCGCCAGAGCGCGATCCGCTTCGCCGTATCGGCGAGGAACGACTGCGCGACGTCCGTCGAGACCGATAGACTCGCGGCGGCCGTCCGCTCCGCGACGCGCGCGCCGATCACGCGACCCGCGACGACGGTCTCGGCCAGACTGTTGCCCCCGAGCCGGTTGAAACCGTGCAGGTCCCAACAGGCCGCCTCGCCCACGGCGAAGAGCCCGCGCATGCCATAGGCCTCCCCGTCCTTGTTCACGCGCACGCCTCCCATCGAGTAGTGCTGGATCGGTCGTACCGGAATCGGGGCGCGGGAAGGATCGAGACCGTTGAAATCCCGACAGATGTCCCAGACCTCGCGGAGCTTCGTCCGCAGGTGTTCCTCGCCGAGGTGACGCAGATCGAGCCAGAGATGTTCGCCGAAATCGCTCGACACGCCGAGGCCGCGCTTGATCTGGTCCATCATGTGTCGCGAGACGACGTCGCGACTCGCGAGCTCCTGCTTCTCCGGCTCCGCGTCGACCATGAATCGATGGCCATCCTTGTTCAGCAGGAACCCGCCGTCACCGCGGCAGCCCTCCGTCACGAGGATGCCGCTAGGCACCAGACCCGTCGGATGGAACTGGACGGCCTCCATGTTGCCGAGCGGGATCTGGCCGGTCTCGAGGGCGAGCACGGCTCCGGCCCCCTCGTTGATCGTCGCGTTCGTCGTGTACTGGCCGTAGATCCGGCCGTGTCCGCCGGTCGCGATCACGGTCGATCGCGCGAGCCATGCCGTCAGCTCGCCCGTGCGAAGGCATCGAGAAACGGCGCCCCAGCAGCGCCCGCTCTCGTGGATCAGGGTGGTCGCCTCCACCCGGTCGAGGACGCGGATGCCGAGCCGGACGACTTCACCGTCGACGGCGTAGAGCACCGCGTGCCCCGTCCCTGCCGAGGCGTAACACGCTCGCCACTTCGCGGTGCCGCCGAAGTCGCGGTGCATGATCGCACCGGCCTTCTCGACCGGCTCGTCGATCTCGACCTTCTCCCCCTTCACGAAATAGGTGTTCCTGCCGGGACGCACGCGCGTCCAGGGCACGCCCCAATGCGCGAGCTCGCGTACGGCGACCGGCGCTTCGTGCGCGAAGATCGTCGCGACCTCCTGGTCCGCGCCCCAGTCCGAGCCGCGCACCGTGTCGAGGAAATGGATCGTCGGCTCGTCGCCTTCGGCTTTCACGCAATTGCCGAGAGCCGCCTGCATTCCGCCCTGGGCCGCACAGCTGTGGCTGCGTCGGGGAGGGACGAGCGAGAGCAGCGTGACGTCGAGTCCTGCCGTCGCACTCTCGATCGCGCACCGCTCGCCGGCGAGGCCGCCTCCGATCACCAGGACGTCCGTGGTCTCGATCTTCATGTGGAACCTCCGAGCAGAAAGGCCAGCGGCGGCTCGATCCACTCCGCCAGTACGGCGAGGGTGACGGCACCGAGTCCGAGGAATCCGATGAGGAGCGCGTGCTCGATACGGCGGAGCATCGGCCGACCGAGACGCGAACCGACTCCCCACTTCACGGCAAAGCGGTACAGGCCTGTGCTCGCGTGGAACTCGACGCAGAGAAGGAGCAGCGCGTAGACGATCCAGAGTCCGTCGCTCACGCGGGCCTGCGTCGACACGGCCTCGATCCCGGTGCGTGCGCCGAAGGTGTCGGTGAAGACGTCGAGGCCGACGAGAACGAGGTGAAAGCTTCCGAGGACGAGAAGGACCATCCCGGTCCAGACCTGCCAGATCCAGAGGCTCGACTCGACATGGCCAGGCGATCGCGCGTTGGCGGCGCGAAGCGGCTCCGTCACCTCACGGAGGCGACGTCGCTCCCGGATCTGCGCGGGAATCTTTCGGCTGGCCATGACGGCGTGAACCATGAAGAGAAGACTGATCGCGAGGACCGTCGGCTGGGCGATGTAGAAGTCCTCTAGACCTCCGGCGAGCGCGTCGAAGCCGCGCTCGCCGGTGAGGATCGAACCCACGAGGAACATGTGTCCCCACATGAACAGGGCGAGCGCGACACCGCTGGCTCCGCTGGCGAGTTCGTAGCGGATCTGCCTTCGCGCCTCGCGGAGGCGCTCCGTCCTGGCCGCGGGCGTTCCCGTTCTCCGTTGCCGCGCCGAGCGCGGCGTCGTAGGCGCTTCATGTCTCTCGATTCGGGTGGGCGCCGCGCTCATATCTGGATGCCTTCGTGCTCGCAGAGCTCCACGAGCAGCTGCTCCATCAGGGCACGTGCTTCGGCCGTTCCGTCGGCGAGGCGTCGGTGTTGCGCGGCATCCTGTTCGTCCCGCGACAGGCAATCCCGCGAGTACTGCTCGAAGGCGACGAGTCCGGTCACGATGGAAGAGAGGTGGTTCGGGCACTCACAGTCGATCGCCGTCGATACTTCGAGGAGCCGGGCGAGCTGCGCGTCGTCGAAGCGCCGGCCGACGGTCGCCGCAGCGGTCTCTTCGCCTTCCTGAGTCGAATCGCGGTGCGGCGTTCGCGCGCGAGCTCGTCGCCTCGCGAGCCGAATCACGACCAGGTCGTCGACGATCCGGCGGAGCGAGCCGAGCGGCAGCGGCGTACGGCTCGTGACGGCGCCGGCACGTCCGAGCTTCGCCAGCGTGGCCGCGGTCGCGAACGGGTAGACGACGAGCACGGCCGGCTGCCCGGGCAGCTCCGCGATCGCGCGCAGCGTAGGCGCGGCGATCGGCCGCGCTTCCGCCAGCTCCAGAATCACGACGTCCCAGCGGCTCCCGCGCTGCTCCTCGAGGAAGTGCTCGATCGCCGATTCGTGGACGTGGACGTCCAGCCCCCCGAACGCGGCGGCGTTCGCGGCGAGCTGGTGGGCCACCGAAGTCGCCAGGACCGCGATCCGAGGCGGTGCGTCTTCGTCGCTGGACTCGCGTGCCGACGTGGCGTGTGCTTCGTGCCGGGCGATCCGTCCGAGGCGCTCGCGCAAATTGTCGTCGGGCAGGTGCGCGATCTGGCCGATCGCCTCGTTGCAGTCGACGAGCGCCTTCAGCAGCTGAAGACGTTCGACCGTCTGGTCGTCGTAGAGGCGCCGACCCGTCTGACTTCGGTTCGGCTTGATTGCGCCGTAGCGGCGCTCCCAGGCTCGGATCGTGTGCGCGTCGACGCCGGTGAGGGAGGACACGGTCCCGATCTGGTACACGCGAGCCGGGTCTTCGAGCAGCTTCGTCGTCATCGATGTTTCCTGATGATCCAGAACGCTCTCCGGCGTTCCGGGTCGTGGGTGGATGGATCACCTTGGCGCGGCTCCCGGTTCCACGGCCCCGGGCTCGCGAGAGTGCGTCGCTCCGGGGTGTCTCGGGGTGCCCGGGAGCCGGCCGTCGTCCGTGGGATGTCCGCGCCGTCCGCTTCAGAACTCGCTGGCCGGAACCGTCCGCTCCCGCTTCCGGATCGCCTCTACGATGCGGGCGGCGACGGCCTCCGGCGCCTTGCCCCGCGGAAGGCGAGGCGGCTCCCCCGCGACGGGACGATTCGCGAGGCCCGTCTCGGTATGCGGTGGGCGCAGGTCGATCACGTCGATCTTCCTGGAGCGGAGCTCCCGCGCGAGGGCGGTGTCGACGGCGGAGAGTGCTGCCTTCGTGGCAGAGTAGAGGGCCATACCGGCCGTCGGGTGGTCACCGACGATGGCGCTCAGATTCGCGATGAAGCCGCCCTCCTCGATCTCCGGCAGGACGGTTCGCATCAAGCGGACCGGGCCGATCAGGTTCGTCGTGACGAGTTCGTCGATCGTCTCGTCCGTCAGATCCGAGAGCGGACCGAAGGCGACGACGCCCGTGGCGTTCACCAGGCCGTCGATCCGGCCGTAGCGGGTCACCGCCTCCCAGACCGCGTCGGTGCAGGCGTCCACATCGGCGATATCGCCGATCACGCGAGGTCCCTCGAGATCGACTCGAGCGAGCTGCTCTTCGTCGCGGGCGAAGAGCGTGAGTCGGGCGCCCTGCTTGATCAGCTGACGGCCGATCTCGCGGCCGAGGACGCCGGTCGCGCCCGCGAGCAGGATGCTCGCGCCGTCCAGGTCGTGGGGATGATGTCCCTCCATCGTCTGTCTTCTCCTGTCGACGGGCGCGTGTCGAACGTCGGAGGCGGAGCCGGCCGCCACGAGTCGTCGCGGACTCTCCACCCCCGCGGCGGGCCGCGCGCGTCGTTCCCGGTGCTTCCGCGGCCGACCGTCGTGGGAGATGCCTCCCTGACGACGCTTCGACTATCTCTCCCGTTCAGCACATGTCCAGGTCCGAGGACGCGTTATTCTGGAAATCTTCTGGACAAGAGCATTGGCTCACTGCCCGGGTGTGCAGGGAGCGAGCAGGTCACTCGCGGGGCCGGGCGGTGTCCCCGAAGCGAAGGAGATGAAATGTCCGCAACCGCAGGGGAATTCGAAGTCCTCGACGTGCACCACCACGTGGGCAACGCGTTTCGTGCCCTCGGAGGGGATCTCTCGAGCGCACCGGACGCCGAGACCGAGGCCTACCGCGTCCGGGAAGTCGAGGATCGGCTGCGCATCATGGGCGAAGGCGGCGTCGAACGCGCCATCGTGATCCCGGGACACGGATACGAGCGCGTGAACGGCATCGCCGACACCCGCGCCGAGAACGACGCGATTGCGCGCTACCGCGATGCCTGCCCCGAACGGTTCCCGGCGGCGATCGGCATCGTCGAGCCGCGGGACGGACATGCGAGTCTGGCGGAGCTCGACCGTGCTCGGAACGAGCTCGGTCTCGCGGGGATCAGCTTCCATACCCGCTTCCAGGGCGTGTCCCTCGACAGCAAATGGATCCTCGCGTACGTCGAACGCATGGCGGATCTCGGGCTCGTTCCCGTCGTTCACGCGATGAACGAGACGCCGGAAGAAGCGCTCTGGAAGCTCGCGGTCATCGCGCGCTCGATACCGGACACGCCGGTACTCGCGCTCGATCCCTTCTCCTCCTTCGAGGCGACACGCGAGTGCTTCTTCATCGCGGAGGTCGCGCCGAACATCCTCTTCGACACCAGCCTCAGCTACAACTTCGACTTCATCGAGGATTTCGCCCGCGAGTTCGGCGCGGATCGCGTCGTCTTCGGGACCGACCTCTACTCGACCCCCGTCGGACGTCGCATCAGTCACCTGCTCCCCCAGATCCTGGACAGCGCGCTCTCGGACGACGACAAGCGCAAGATCCTCTCGGGCAACGCGCGAAGACTCTTCGGGGTGTCGGCGCCGGACTAGCGCGCCCGGCGGCCGCCCGGTTCGCGAGCCAGACGGCGGCACTCCCCGGGCCGCCGATCCTTCGGCCCGCGTCGGGGCTAGGTTCCGTTCATGCGTTCCGTGACCGCCTCCGACCCGGGCCTCGCCGATCCCTTGCCCGAAACCCCGATCCCGACGCTTGTGCGGTGGATCGGCGATGCCCGCGCCTGCGACGCGATTCCGAACCCCGAGGCGATGGCCGTCGCCACCGTCGACGAAGCGGGCGACCCGCAGGTCCGGCTCGTCCTGTGCCGCGGCTTCGACCCGGACACGGCGCGCTTCGAGTTGTTCACGAACTACGAGAGCGACAAGGGACGACAGCTCGCGGCTCGTCCCCGCGCCAGCTGCGTCTTCCACTGGGACCTGCTCGGTCGCCAGGTCCGGCTCTCGGGCCGCGTCGAGCGGACGAGCGAGGTGCGGTCCGACGCCTACTTCGCCTCGCGGGATCCGCACTCCCAGCTCTCCGCGTGGGCGAGCCAGCAGAGTCGCACCGTCGCCGATCGGGCAACGCTCGAGGCGAGGCTCGCCGCCGTGCGCGCGGAGCACGGCGCGGGCGTCGATTCGCCCATCCCGCGGCCGCCGGGCTGGGGGGGATTCGTCGTCGTCGCGGAGCGGATCGAGCTCTGGAGTGCGCGGGCAGGGCGACTCCACGACCGGGCTCGCTGGGTGCGGACGTCCGACGAAGGCGAGACGCTCGCGTGGAGCGTGGCACGCCTGCAGCCCTGATCGAGGCCGCGTCCTCGGCCCGCCCCTCGCGGCTAGAGTCGGCCCATGGTCGAGCTTTCCCAGACGAAGCGCCGCCGTGCGCCGCGCCGCCGCCGACCGTGCGCACGATGGCGGCGCGGTCTGGTGTGGATCGCGCTCGGTCTCCTGGGCTGCGGCGAACCGTCGGAGGCCGACCGCCTCCGCTACGTCCGAGAGGGCGTCGAGGACCTGCTCCATGTCGAGGCGCCGCCCGAAGCGCCGCGTATCGTGGCGCTCCCGAACCGTCGGGAACGGATCATGGCCGTGCCGGATCACACCATCGGCCCCTTCGATTTCCTGGCGACGATCGGCTGTCGTCTCTCCGAGGTCGTCGCGGGACGGAACGCCTCGCTCGGTCGGGTGCTCCAGCCGACGCGCCGCCTCGCCCACGAGCTCGACGTGATTCGCGCGATCGAGAACTGCCTTCCGACGCTCGGCGAGGGGCGTGCCGCCCGCCTCGCGGTGATCCTCGCGGCGAAGCAGGAGGCGCTGCCGCGACACGCATGGAACGCGATCTGGCTCGACGAAGATCTCGAGCGATTCCTGTCGTCGGGACCGGCGGCGCTGATCGGGGGGCGGAATCCCCGTGATGGTGCTGTCCAGCTCCGGGCGGCGGCCGTGGCGATTCGTGTGCTCGACGTCGAAGCGCTCGAGGGCGGCTTCGAACAGCTCCGGGACGACCCGCCGGCGGGTCCGCGGCTTCGTGCGGCGGCCGCTGCGACGAGTGAGCTCGAGCGGATCGCGGCGCTGGTCGCGACGGTGCCGTCCGACCGATGCTCTGCCGTGGCCCGTCAGCTCACCCGGATCTTTGCGGAGCGGTTCGTACCGGTGCGCGGTCCGCTCGCGGATCTCGATCGCGACGCAGGAAGGCTGGTCGATGGCATCCGCGCGGTCTTCGATGCGCTCGAGCCGATCGACCGGATCGAGCCGAGCGACGCGATGCGTGCCTATCGCGCCGCGGTCGGAGGGAGCGGAAACGATCCCGGAGTCGCGGATGCACTCCGACGGGCGATCATCGAGCACGCGCGCGCCTGGAGCGGCGTACTCGAGGCGTGCGAGGTGATTCCCGGAGCGAGCTGAATCGATCCGCTCGACGGAGCGGAGAGAGGGAAGGAGTAGGGCACTTGCCCGAGGGACCCGAGATCGCGCGAGAGGCCGACCGGATCCGCGACGCCGTAGAGGGGAAGCGGGTCGAGCGAGTCCGTTTCGGCCTTCCCCACCTCTCGCGTCGAGCGCGTGCCTTCGACGACGCACGCGTGGTGTCGGTTCGGCCGAGGGGAAAGGCGATGCTGATCGGCTTCGACAATGGCTTGACCCTCTACAGTCACAATCAGCTCTACGGCCGCTGGTTCGTTCGGCCGGCGGGGACTTTGCCTTCGACGCGTCGACAGCTGCGTATGGCCATCGAGACGCGGGATCGATGGGCGCTGCTCTACAGCGCCTCGGAGATCGACGTCCTCGACGAGGTCGGGCTCGCGATGCATCCCTATCTCGCGAAGCTCGGGCCCGATGCCCTCGATCCGGAGCTGGACGCGACGAGCGTCGCCGAGCGGCTCGAGGACCCACGTTTCCGGCGTCGTGGGCTCGGCGCGCTGCTGCTCGACCAGTCCTTCGTCGCGGGCCTCGGGAACTACCTGCGCTCGGAGATCGCCTTCGAGGCGCGTCTTCACCCGGACCAGCGTCCGGTCGACCTCCGCGCTGCGGATCGGCGCAGGCTCGGGCGCGTGACGCTCAAGATGACGCGCCGCGCCTACGAGACGGGCGGCGTCACGCTCCCTGCCTCCCGCGCGGCGGCGCTCCGTCGCGCCGGGGATTCCTGGGCTCGCGCACGTCATTGGGTCTTCGCGCGCGCTCGCCAGGCCTGTCGGCGCTGTGGGGACACGATCGCACGCTTCGACCTCGCCGGGCGGCGGATCTACGTCTGCCCGACCTGCCAGGAGATGCGCTAGGCGGCATCGATCTTCGAGGAGTGGGCGCGAAGCTCCGGCACGGCCGGTGAGTCGACGACCTGGAGCGCGTCGCGTAGCTCCGCGCGGAGCGCCTGAGCGAGCCGATCGGCGCGATGCGGGTCTCGAAATCCGGTATGCAGGGCGAGTGTCCATCGACCATCGGTTCGGACGACGGCGATGCAGACCCTCTGCCCGGGAAACAAGGGCGGGTACGCGGCCAGCCCCGATAGCTGCCGACCGGACAGGGCCAACTCGCGACGTGGCCCGGGCACGTTCGTGACCACGAGGTCGAAGGCGTTCCGCCAAGCGGCGATCGCCATGCCCAGTCCGGCGAGCCAGGCGCCGAAACGGCGAACGAGGCGGGCCATGCGGTCTCCGCCGTCTTCTGCGCGCTCGCTCCGGAGCCGGCGCGTCGACTCCCGGATGCGTCGTGCTCGCTCGGTGCGGCTGGTTCCCGCGAGAGGGAGCGGCACGAACCAGGGGGCGATGCGGTTCCCTCCTGAGCGTTCCCCGGGCTCACGCAGGCTGACCGGGCAGAAGGCGCGGATCGAATCCGGCACGGGCCCATCGGTGTCAGCGGAGAGCCAACGCTCGATCGCCCCCGCGACGATCGTCAGCAGAGCATCGTTCGCGCTGACGCGCAGGTGACCGCGCAGTGCATCGAATTCGTGGACATCGACGGAGAGTGCGTGATAGGTCCGGCGATCGTCGACGGAGCCGGAGAGCGGCGTGCGGACGCCCCGCGCGAAGTGCTCCCGGACGAAACGAAGAAGTCCGTTGCCCCGAGTAGAGCCGCCGTACTCCATTCGTCGCGTCTCCGGCGCGCGATCCGACGTTCCCGCTGCGCGAGGGCGGCGAGCAACGCCCGAGCTTGCTTCGGTGCAGCGAAGGGACAGGGGCCCAGCGCCTCGTTCGCCGTGCCGAGCGCTGCGCTCGCCGAAGAGTCGCTCCAGAAGCGCGAGGGCGCCGATTCCATCGGCGACAGCGTGATGCACCTTGAAATGGAGGCGAACGAGCGTGGGCTGATCGGCTGGCTCGAGCCAGACCTCCCAGAGCGGCCGGTTCCGGTCGAGCGGCGCTGCCAGGATGCGCGCGCGGGTGGAAGCGAGGGCTTCGCCCGGCTTCGCGACCTCAGCGAGCGACCGCACGTGAGCTGCGATGTCGATCGGCTCCGCCGGGCCCCAGCGCGGCGCACGAAACCGGAGTCGGAGGAGTCGCCGCTTGAGCATCGGCTCGCCGTTCAGACGGGGGAGGAGCGACTCGCGAAGGACGTCGACCGAGAGAGGATCCTCCGTCGTGCCCTCGAACTCGGCGGTCGCCGCGATGTGCATCGGGCGCGTCCTGGACTCCCAGGCCAGGAAGGCGAGGTCCTGACCCGAGAGAGAGGCCTCGGCCGTCTCGATCAACCGACACGCTCGGCGCCGAGGGAACTTGCCATCCATCTCCCGAGTCGTGACCAGAAGACGCCTTGGAGTCGCGACCAGGGCGTCTCGATCAAGGGATGAACGTCGCTCGACAGACGGACTCGCACGAGGGTTCGCGCTTCGTCTTCTTCGGTGGCCCAGAACTCGAGCCGCGTAGGACGGATCAGGCGAAGACTCAGGACGTAGCTTCCGTAGAGATAGGAGAGCGAGCGGTAGGCACCGTGCTTCGATTCGTCGATCGTGTCGAGTCGCCCCGGAAGCGAGAGCAGTGGGCCGTGGTGGATGTTGAGGCCCCCCTCGTGGAATCCAGATGGCGAGGCGGAATCCGGGGCGAGGAAGTCGACCCGGTACGGCCAGATCTGACCCTTCGAGAACGTCTCCGGCGTTTCGAGCCATTGCCACGCCCGGATCCAGGGCACCGCGACGAGGAAGTGGCTGTCATGCACGTTCTCCACGAATCCCGGCGTGCGCGGGTGATCGACTGGCCGCGGGCGAAGCGTGAGAGGGGCGTTCAAGGACGATCGCGGATCAGGAATCTGCTTTGCGAGCATCGTGGTTTCTCGGCATCCAGCGCGGGGTGCGCGCGGTCGTTCTCTTCGGCCCCGGGGCCCGCGTTCTCCTGCCCCGGGACCGGCAGGGCCGTCGGAGCAGGAGACTGCTTGCGCGGACGGGTCCGGTCGGGTTGGGTCGCTTCAGTGACTCTGGCGGCGCGCCAGCCGGCGCTGGCCTGCTGCGTAGGTCGCCGTCGCCATCGCTGCCGCCGCGATCGCGTTGATCGCGAGAAGACGCGCGGGTCCGAGCGTGGTGTCGAGGGGGGCGTTCACGAGCAGCATCAGCGTCAGGATGCTCATATGGAGCGACCCGAAGAGGAGGACGGAGCCACCGATGCACTGTGTCGCGAGCGGGACGCCCTTCTCGGTCAGGGTGTACTCGACCGTGACCGCGCCGGTCGCTGCCACGACGAAGATCGACGAATGGAGCAGCGTGTAGGCGAATACGTTGATGGCGGAGATCGGTGTTCCGAGATCGAAGGCGAGGCCGCGGAAGACGGCGGCGCCGAGCGCGTTCGGCGTGGCGAGGGGTTGACCCGCTGCGAGGTCGAGCACGAGCACGAAGACGGCGACCGCGGCGGCCCCGACGAATCCGATCGGCACGGCGACTTCGAGATAGGGCATCGATTCGACTGCGGCCTGTCGCGTGGAGAGGGGGCGGGCGACAGCCGCCTTCACAAGCCGGGAGTTTCGATCGGTCATGGTCCAGTCCTCGTGGTTGCCGAGGCATCCGGCTCAGGGCGGGGCCTCGCGTCATCGGGCGTGGATGGAACCTCTCTTCTGTCGAGGTGATGTCAATGTTGGGTCCGGGTTAATCTCGACAAAGCATCGACAATCGCGCCGAACGCGTTCCTCGCTCCCTACGCCACGCCTGGATCCGGCTCGCTCCCGGCCGCCGCCGACCCCGGCGTGTCCGCGTCCGTGGGGATCTCGACGATGCGTGGCCCGGGTCGGTTCGTCTGGGCTCCGCGCGGCAGGGCGTTCAGGGCCCGGCGAAGGCCCTCCGCCGAACGGTAGCCCGAGAGCTGGAAGCCCAGGTGGACGAGGGGGTCGAGCAGGAAGGCGAGGCCGTCGAGTCGCAGATCCGCGTCGTAGTGGATCTGCGTTCCACCGGGCCGCCGCGTGAGCTCGATCGTGTCGAGGGATCGGAACCAGGGCTCGTCGGCCCGGAAGACGAGCAGCCGATCGGGCTCGCAGCGTTCGAGGGTGTAGAGGATCGGCACGGTGCGCCGGCCGAGCGCGAACTCGACGCGGAAGCGAGCGCCCGTGTCGATCGGACCCTCGTCGAGGCGACGTGCGCGCGGGACGCCGGGATCCCACTCGGCCGCGTTCGAGAAGTCGGCGAGGTATCGGAAGGCGACGTCGGGCTCCGCGCTCGTCGCGATCGTCGTGTCGAAATAGGCCATGGGTCTCTCACCGGTCGGAGGGCGCGGGGTGCGTCGCTCGTGAGGAAGCCTAGGTTGGCGGCGGCGGAGTGTCTCTTCGGGCGAGCCGGTGTGCCGAGAAGTCGGCCGCGGGTCGACACTTCTCGGACCGGCAGCAGGAGTTAGGTTCCGCGTCACGCCCTTCGGAGACTGCCTGCCATGACCCAGCTGCTCCTGCTCGTGCATTTTGCCGCGACGTGGTACCTGGTCGGCCTCTGCTGGCTGGTCCAAAGGGTCCAGTACCCGCTGATGGCGCAGGTCGGACGCGACGGTTTCACCGCCTACGAGGCCGAGCACGTCGCGCGGATCAGCCCGATCGTCGCGCCGCCCATGGTCGTCGAGCTGGTGACGGGCATCGCGCTGGCGCTCTCCGGCGGCCCTGCGTTCCGACATCCGGCGTTCCTGCTTTCGCTGGGATTCCTGGCTGCGATCTGGATGTCGACCTTCGCGATCCAGGTTCCTCTCCACGAACGGCTCTCGACCGGATTCGACTCCGAGGCCCACGCTTCCCTCGTCGCGACCAACTGGCTGCGCACCCTCGCCTGGACCGCGCGCGGCGCGATCGTCGCCTGGGTGATGGGGTCGCTCTCGACGGCGGGGACGTCGTGAGTCGCTTCCTCGATCGCCTGCGCGCCGCGAACGAGGCGGATCCCTCGCGGGTTCGTCGTTGGATCTTCGTTCCCTACGATCAGCTGACGGATCGCGTCGGGCCGCTCTCGGAGGGGGCCGCATCGGATCTGGGCATCGTCCTCGTCGAGACGACCTGGAAGCCGCGCCAGCGCCCCTACCACAAGCAGAAGCTCGCGATGGTCCTCGCGAGCCAGCGCCACTTCGCTCTGGAGCAGGCGGCTCGCGGCGTCACGATCCGGTACGTGTTCGGCGAGGCGCCCTACGACGAGCTGCTCGCTCCGATCGTCGACGAGCTCGGCCCGCTCGTGATGATGGAGGCCGCCGAACGCGAGCTCCGGTCGAGGCTCGCTCCGTTGGTCGAGGCGGGCGGGATCGAGGTCCTGCCGAACGAGACCTGGCTCACGTCGCGAGACCAGTTCCAGTCCACGTTCGAGGGCGGCAAGCCGTGGCGAATGGACCGATTCTATCGCCGTGTTCGTCAGGATTCGGGGATCCTGATGGACGGCGGGAAGCCCGAGGGCGGGAAATACAGCTTCGATGCCGACAATCGGAAGGCGTGGAAGGGGGATCCGCCCGCGCCGGATCCGCCGGTCTTCGAGGTGGACGAGGTGAAGCGGGAGGTCGTCGAGCTCGTGGCAGAACGGTTCGCCGACCACCCGGGTCAGCTCGACGTTGCGGCCTTGCCGGCGAGTCGCGCCGATGCGGAGGCGGCCTGGGCGTGGGCGAAGACGCGCTGCCTCGAACACTTCGGGCCCTACGAAGACGCGATGTCCACGAAGTCGGTTGGACTCTTCCACACGCGGATCTCGGCGCTGATCAACAACGGGCGCCTGCTCCCGAAGGAGGTGGTCGCGGACGCACTCGCCCTCGACGTCCCGCTGGCGAGCAAGGAGGGCTTCGTCCGGCAGATCCTCGGCTGGCGTGAGTTCATGCGACACGTCCACGCCGAGACCGACGGCTTCCGCGAGCTCGCGCCAGCGATCGCGACCAACGCGCTCGACGCGACGGAGCCCCTCCCGGATGTCTATTGGGGCACGCCGTCCGGGCTGGCCTGCCTCGACCACGTCGTCGAGGAGGTCTGGCGGACCGGCTACGGCCACCACATCACCCGCCTGATGGTGCTCGCGAACATCGCGACGCTGCTCGGGATCGATCCGCGCGCGCTCAGCGACTGGTTCTGGGTGGCGTACGTCGATGCCTACGACTGGGTCGTGGAGCCGAACGTGATCGGCATGGGGACCTACGCGCTCGGGGATCTCTTCGTGACGAAGCCCTACGTGTCCGGCGCGGCCTACGTGAATCGCATGTCCGACTTCTGCTCGACCTGCGCGTTCTCTCCGCGCAAGGATTGTCCGCTCACGCCGCTCTACTGGTCCTTCCTCGAGCGCAACGAGGAGGCGCTCGGCGGGAACGTTCGGATGGCGATGCCGCTTCGCAGCCTCGCCAAGCGCGGCGCGGATCGGCGTGCGGAGGACCAGCAGGTGCGGGAGCGGGTCCTCGAGACGCTGCGGACGGGGGAGCGCCTCTCTCCGGAGACCTTCGGATGACCGACGACTACTACTCCCCCCATCCGCGAATCCTGCTCTCGCGTCCGATGCTGATCGCGGGCCAGCTCGGTTGCGGTGCGCGGATGGTCGGACGGACCCTCGCCGCGCGGACGGGACTTCCTTTCATCGACGTCGATCGGCGCGTCGAGCACGAGACGGGGACCAGCCTCGCAGATCTGGTGGCGCGGATCGGCGTCGCGGCCGTCGCCCGTCGGACACGGAACGTGCTCGAGGCCAGCGCGCTCGAACGGCCCGCGGCCGTCGTCGTCCTGGACGCGGCGTGGCCGAGTCGGGACGCGCGCTCGCTCTTCGGTCGACGGATGGAGTTCGTCCATCTCGAGCGTCCGTCTGGCTACCTGCTCGCCCGGATCGAGAAGGAGATCCACCGCGGCGGCCGCTGGCTGCTCGGGGAACGCCCCTTCACCTTCCGTACCGCCGATGATCTCGCTCCGCTCCGGGAGGTTCGTTCCGATCTGCTCTCGGCGGCGACGGTGCGCTACGACGCGGGCGAGCAGCACGCGCACGAGATCGTCGACGGGCTTCTCGAATCCCTCGAGGCCGTCTTCGGTGCGCACGCGCTCTGAGAGGAGGTCGGCCGTGCCGGAGGAGCGATTCTGTCGCCGCTGTGGCCGGCGGATCGAGTGGCGCCGGAAGTGGGCGGCGGACTGGGATCGGATCGCGTACTGCAGCGAGAAATGCCGGCGAAGGAAAATCGGCGCCCGTGATCGCGAGATCGAGCGCGCACTCGTTTCGCGTGCGCTTCGCGCGGCGGCCGGCGCGACCTTCTGTCCTTCGGAGGTCGCGCGCGCGGTCGGTGGCGAGGACTGGCGGGCGTGGATGGAGTCCGTCCGCGAGGCCGCCCGCCGGCTCGTCGCGAAGGGGGAGCTCGAGGTGCTCCAGCGGGGCGCCGTCGTCGATGCGTCGACCGCGCGTGGCCCGATCCGCCTGCGGCGCGTGAATGCACCGGTCCCGCCGTCCCGTTAGCGCGATCTCGCCCGGCGCGTCCGTCGGTCTATGCTCTTTCTCTCGTGCGAAGCGAGTAGAGGAGGGCGTGGGGATGCGTGGTCTCGGGGTGGCGTTGGGGGTGGTCGTTCTCGGTCTGACCGGCTGTCTGCGGGTAGAGCCTTCGGAGACGCCGGAGTCGGCGGCGGACTGGGAATGGCGCGAGTACCTCGGCGACGCGGGCCGCTCGCACGCCTCGCCGCTCGATCAGATCACCCTCGACAACGTCCACCTCCTCGAACCGGTCTGGACCTACGATACGGGTCCGATCGAGGGCAGCCTCAGTCAGATCCAATGCAACCCCATCGTCGTCGGCGGCGTGCTCTACGGGACGACGCCGCGATCGCATCCCTTCGCCCTCGATGCGGCGACGGGGAAGGAGCTCTGGCGCTTCGACCCGACCGCCCACGGCAGCGCCGCGCAGGGGCACAACCGCGGGGTCGTCCACTGGGCCGGCCCCGACGGCGGACGGATCCTCGCCGCCTCCGGGCAGGACCTCTGGATGCTCGACGCGAAGACCGGCCGGCCCGACCCGCGCTTCGGCGGAGACGGTCGCATCGACCTGCGCACGGGACTCGCTCACGGTCTCGAAGCTTCGGACGTCGGCTCACCGACGCCCGGCGTCGTCTTCGAGGACACGATCATCCTCGGCACCAAGGTCGGCGAGGTCGACGGCGCCGCGCCCGGGGACGTTCGCGCCTTCGATCTCCGCACGGGGGCGCTCCGCTGGAGCTTCCATACGATCCCGCACGACGGCGAGTTCGGGGCGGAGACCTGGCCCGCGGGCGCGTGGCGAGAGCGCGGCGGCGCCAACTCCTGGTCCGGCGTGACTCTCGATCGGGAGCGGGGGATCGTCTATTTGCCGACGGGCTCCGCGACCCCGGATTTCTGGGGGGGCGATCGTCCGGGCGACAACCTCTATGCGAACTCGCTGCTCGCCCTCGACGCGCGAACCGGCGAGCGCCTCTGGCACTTCCAGACCATCCATCACGACCTGTGGGATCGCGACCTGCCCGCGCCGCCGAACCTCGTAACGATCGAGCGGGACGGGAGGCGGATCGATGCGATCACCCAGACCACCAAGAGTGGATTCCTCTTCGTCTTCGACCGGGTGACGGGAGAGCCGGTCTTCCCGATCGAAGAACGTCCGGTCCATGGTTCGATCCTTCCCGGGGAGTGGGTCGCGAAGACGCAGCCCTTCCCGACGGCACCGCCACCCTTCACGCGGCAGGCGATGGATCTCGGCCGGATCGATGACGATCGGCGCGGCGCGGGATTCCACGCGAGCCAGGTCGCGCGTCTCGAGGGCATGCGAATGGGCGAGAACTTCATCCCGCCGAGTCTCGAGGGCTCGGTCATGTATCCCGGATTCGATGGCGGCGCCGAGTGGGGCGGTGCCGCCTGGGACGCGGAGACCGGCCTCCTCTACGTGAACGCGAACGAGGTCGGCGGCGTGATGACGATGATGGAGGCGCCGAAGGACGTGAACCCACGGAGCCTCTATCTCGAGAACTGCGCGGTCTGTCATGGGGCGGAGCTCGAAGGCACCGGCGTCGGTCCTTCGATCCGTGACGTGGGCGAACGGCGGACCGACCTCGAGATCCTGACGAGGCTGGCGCTCGGGGGCGGTCGGATGCCCGGCTTCGTCCATCTCCCGCTTCCCATCCTGGAGCGGCTGACCGCCTACGTCTCCGACCCCGAAGACGAGAAGAAAGCGCTGGCGACCCTCGACGCGCGGCCCGGGAGCAGCGCGCCCTACGTGGCCAGGGGCTACACGTATCTGCGTGACGAGGAAGGCGTCCCGATCAACACTCCGCCCTTCGGCACCCTGACCGCGATCGACGTCGCGGCGGGGGAGATCCGTTGGCAGGTGCCGCTCGGGGACTACCCGCACCTCGCGGAGCGCGGGATCACCGGCGCTGGGACCGAGAACTACGGCGGACCGATCGTGACCGCCGGCGGACTGCTCTTCATCGCGGCGAGCGCGGACGAGACGCTTCGGGCCTTCGACAAACGGACGGGGCAGGTCGTCTGGGAGACCGCCCTCCCGGCCTCGGGCTTCGCGACGCCTGCGACCTACTCGGTCGACGGGCGCCAGTATCTGGTCATCGCCTCGGGCGGTGGCAAGCTCGGCCGGCCTTCGGGCTCGACCTACGTGGCCTACGCGATTCCGGAGCCCCTCCCGTAGGCGTCCGTCACCGTCGCTTCGCCCGTCGAGAAGAATCGCGCTGGGTGAACCGCTTCACACCCGGATCGCCGCGCCTGCCCGATCCTCCAGTCGAACGAGGAGGCGAAGCGATGGAGACGACGCGGGTATCACAGGAGGTTCGGGGGCGGGTGCTCGACCGCATCCGGGCCGCGCTCGAAGAGGGCGACGAGGCGAAGGCGCTCCGCGTCGCGCGGGAGCTCCAGGTCCGCTGGAAGCAGGCGCAGGACCGCGCGGAGGTCCAGGCGACGCTCTACGGCTGAGCGCCTGGCGCTCCGGAACGACGATGACGGCGGGCGCGTCGCCTCCTGCTCAGGGGAAGACGAGCTCGCCGTCCTGCGGGATCAGGATCTCGCCTCCGAACGTGTTGCCGACGAGGCGCTTCATCTGGATCTCGAAGAAGGGCGGCGGACGGAGACGCACGAGCACGAGACGCTCGACCTGAGCATCCGTCGCGAGCTGGCCCGCCGCATCGATCAGCGTGTGCATCGCGCGGTCGCGATCGACCCGCTCGGGATCCTCGACGACGGCGCCGGTGCCCTCGAGCTCCGCGACGGTCGGGAGATAGGCGGCTTCGTGGACGAGGACGTCCGCGCCGCCGGCGAAGCTCGCGAGCACGTCGTGTCCCCAGCCGCTCCCGGAGACGACGATCCGCGACTGTCCATCGGTGAAGCGCCAGGCGAGGGTCGGAATCGGACCGTTCGGAAGCGTTCGTGCTTCGGCCTCGATCGGGCCGACCGGCTCCACGTGTCCGTCGCCGACTTCCCGGACGTCGATCTTCGCGCCGGCCGCGGGCAGGCCGAGGGCGTCGGCCATGGCCGCGTTGCCCGCGGCGTGGGCGGCGGTGATCCCTTCGACGAGGGCGCGGGTTCCGCGCGGTCCGACGACGCGGAGCGGCGTCTGGCGATCCGTGAGCCAGCCGCTCACGAGGAGGTCGTCGAGGCCGACGGTGTTGTAGGGCAGCAGGTTCGTGAGGAACACGACTGCGGGCTGGTCGACGGGGATCTTCGCGAGGCGCAGCCCTTCTGCGATCCCACGCCCCGCATCGACGAGGACGACGGTCGTGCCGAGCCCGATCGCGGTCGCGGGGCCGAGGCGTTCCGGGTTCTCGAACTCGCTCCCGGTCCCGACGGCTACGACCGAGAGCTCGTCGTAGTCGGCCGGGTCGAGGGGGGCGACGAGCTCGGCCACCTCCGCCGCGCGCCACAACACGCCGGCGCCGATCCATGCGAGGATCAGGATGCTGAATACGAGTCCGAGAAAGGCGAGTCGTCCGTCCATCGTAGATTCCCGTCGAGTGTCCTCGTCCGAGCGGTCGGTCCGGCGAACGCGCGCCGCCGGTAGAGGCGGTCCCGCCGTCGAGTGTCCGCAGCCGGAAGCCTTTTCCGGCGAGTGCCCGCAGCCGGAAGCCTTTTCCGGCGAGTGCCCGCAGCCGGAAGCCTAGTCGAAGACCACCGTCTTGTTGTCGTAGACGAGGACGCGGCCGTCGAGATGCCATGCGACCGCGCGGGAGAGGACGGTCCGCTCGACGTCGCGTCCCTTCCGGACGAGGTCCTTGGGGGTGTCGCGATGGGAGACGCGGACGACGTCCTGCTCGATGATCGGCCCTTCGTCGAGGTCGAGGGTCGCGTAGTGCGCGGTCGCGCCGATCCGCTTCACGCCACGACCATAGGCCTGATGGTAGGGGCGACCGCCCTGGAAGGCGGGGAGGAAGGAGTGGTGGATGTTGATGATGCGCATCGGGAACGCGGCGATCATCTGCTCCGACAGGATCTGCATGTAGCGCGCCATCACGACGAGATCGATCTCGTACTGGTTCAGCAGCTCGATCTCCTTGCGCTCCTGATCGGCCTTCGTCTCCTTCGTGATCGGATAGACGCGGTAGTCGATCCCGAACTGCTCGGCGATGGGCTCGAGGTCCGGGTGGTTGCTCACGATCAGCGGAATGTCGCAGTGGAGCTCGCCGGACCGGTGGCGGAGGAGGAGGTCGTAGAGGCAGTGATCCGTCTTCGAGACGAAGATCGCCATTCGCGGCACGTCGCGATCGAGTCGGAGCGTCCACTCCATCTCGAAGCGGTCGGCGACCTCACGGATCGCGCCTTCGAGGGTCTTCTGGTCGATCACGGAGCCGTGGTCGCCGATCGCGAGATCGAAGCGGATGCGCTGGAAGAACTTCTGGGCGACCGGATCGGTGTGCTGATCCGCGTCCAGGATGTTCAGGCCGAGCGCGTAGAGCAGCTGCGAGAGCGCGGCCACCAGACCCGGACGATCGCCGCAGCTCACGAGCAGCGTCGCGGTCGTCGAGTCTTTCGGCGGGGTCGGCATCGGGGTTCTCCTCGGGGAATCCGGCGGGGGATCGTAGCCGAGGGTGGCAATCCGGCGAAGTTCGCCGTTCCGTTCCGATCGGAACTATGGCCGCCCCCGGATCGCTCCGATAAATTCCTCGCCAGGGAATTCACTCATTCCCGAGTTCACCACGGCCCGTTCATGGGGGCGTGTCGTGGGAGCGGCCCGGAGGGGCGGTTACGGCGACCACCTGAGCCCGGGAACCAGGCATGCGCTTTGGGGCGCATGCCCATCCATACCATGCCGACTTTGGGAGGTAAGAATGGACCAACGTAGCACTACGGCGAGTGAGGTGGTGGCGTCCTAGCAACGCTGAACCGTTTCGTCGAAATAGCTAGGTGCTGCGTGGGACGCAGGTTCCCAACGCCGCCGCCCCTGGGATCGCGGATGTCGTAGCCGCTTCGGGGCCGTGAGGCCTGATCCCAGGGACTTTTTCGTTCTGGGCCCGAGGATCGACGGGTCGGGTCCGAACGAGAGGAACGCGCCCGCTTGTCAGCAGCGCGTCGCTCGAGGCCGCCGGGCGAGCACGCCCAGGCCGAGGCCGAGCAGGATCGCCGTGCCCGGCTCCGGGACGGGATTCCAGGTGAGCTGGTCGGCGATGAAGAAGGTCGACCCGCCGCTCGAGTGCGTGATGCGCAGCGTGTCGAACTCGATGTCGCGGAGGCCGTAGACCGCGGGCGTACAGCACGTCCCGTAGGCGAAGACGGTCGTCTCGACCACGGCCCCTTCGCGAAGCGCCGTGAACTCGAACGCGTTTCCGGTGTTGGCGGCGAACTCCATCGCGGCCGCCGTCACCGTCCCGGAGAAGATCACCTCGATCGTCGAGTTGACGGTGCTCGTCCCGGTCTGGAAGTTCGCGAAGTTGTCTCCGTCCCAGCCGAGGGCGCCGCGATTGTTCTCGTACCAGACGTTCGGCGAGAAGCGGACGCCGTAGCCGGCTTCGTACTGGTTCGTGATGACCGTGCTCTGGCTCATCGCGATCTCGTCGAAGTCGAGGGAGAGCGTCGAGGCGTCCGAGAAGGAGAAGTCCGTCGCCGGGAGGGCGCTCGCCAGGGACGGCACGAGCGCGAGCAACAGGGTGGTCATCAGGGCGAGCGGCCGAGCGAAACGGAGCGCGCGCGGGAAGAAACGTCGGGACATGATGATCATCTCGAGGAGGGAGGTTGGGTTCCTCGAGGGACATCGGCGGATCGCGGGTCGCTCTCCATCCCGGACGATTCGAATCCCGCTCCATCCGAGGGATTTGCCGGTGGACTGCGCGTGGCCGAGGGGGTCAGCCGGTCGCGGCGTCCGCGGATCCCCTACCGAACCGTGTCGGCGCCTGGCCTCGCGCTCAGTCGGCGCTGCCCGACCGGGCGAGGGCGGCTTCGACGATGGCGACGTCTTCCGGCACGTCGACCGGGACGCTGGTCCAGCCCTCGATCTCCGCGGCGCGGATCCGGTAGCCGTTCTCGAGGGCACGCAGCTGCTCGAGCTCTTCCGTCCGCTCCGCCGGGCTTCGTTCGAGCTTCACGACCTCGAGCAGGAAGTCCTTGCGGTACACATAGAGGCCGACGTGCTGGAGCGGGGCGATCCCCGTGTCCTTGCGGCGGAACGGGATCGGGGCGCGGGAGAAGTAGAGGGCGAAGCCCGCGGCGTCGAGCACGACCTTCACGCGGTTCGGATCGTCGAAGGCCTCGGGCTCGGCGCGATGGACGATCGTGGACATCGCGGCGCGGTCGTCCTCGAGGAGCGCCTCGATCGCCGCGTCGACGACGAAGCCCTCGATCAGCGGCTCGTCTCCCTGCACGTTCACGATCACGTCGTGGTCGCGACGCGCGGCGACCTCGGCCAGGCGATCCGTTCCGGTCGGGTGGTCGTCCCGGGTCATCTCGACCTCCGCACCGAATCCCTCGCAGGCTTCGCGGATGCGTTCGTCGTCGGTCGCCACGACCACCGCGTCGACGCGCTTCGCGGCGCGCGTGCGCTCCCAGACGTGCTGGATCATGGGCTTGCCCGCGATCGGGGTCAGGGGCTTGCCGGGAAAGCGGGTCGAGCCGTATCGGGCCGGAAGGATCGCGAGCGTGGACATGGAACCATCCTACCGGACTCGGCCCTCTCCTACGAAGCGACCTCGGGGCGCCGCCAGCCCTCGCGATCGCGATCCGAGGGTCAGTTCCCGCTCCGTCCCCCGACCCCGATTGCTAGGATCCGCGCGTGCACGAAACCGACGGCGATGGCGGTCCCGCACACGACTTCGATCGAGCGCCGCGGCGTGTGGGCCGGCCCTGGTGGCTGCCGCATTTCCTCGGTCGCGTGCCGCTTGGCCTGGACGAGCGGCACGTCGCTCTGGTCGGGGTCGTGGCGCTGGCGGCGCTCTTCGAGAACTACGACCAGTCGATGCTCACGTCTGCCTTCAAGCAGATCCGCGAGGACTTCGCGCTTTCGCAGG
>JAUIMK010000228.1 GCA_030432735.1 bacterium | reverse complement strand
GGCAAGGCGTCCTCCGGGCGAGGGGCGTTCGATGGCCGGGGGGAGAATAGCCGTCGGGGCCCGGTCGCCGATGCGCGCCGCCGCGCGTCCTCTCGCGGACCGCTCCGGCGCGTCTTCGGCCTCTCCGGAACGGCGAAACGCAAACGCCCCGGCGTCGGCTGACGTCGGGGCGTTTGTCGTGGACTCGCGTTCGATCGGGATCGGTTGCTCAGACCGCCGGCTCGGTGCTCAATCGAGCCGGACTCCCTCGTTCTTGATCGCTTCGCTCGTCCCTGGCTTTCTGGCTTGGCTGCCCGCCGTCGTTCTCGGTGGCTGGCCTGGATGCGCGATGGCAAGTGGAGAACCCGACCTTCGCTACGGGAACTGGCTGCTCCCGCTGTATCCGTCCCCTTTCTAAAGCATGTCTCGTGCCAACTCGATCGGAGCCACGAGTTTCCCTTTGGCATCAAGGGGTTGGATCGAATTCCCGCGGATCAGGGAGCCGCCTTCGCACGCCCTGGAGTGGTGCGTTCTGCTCCAGTTGATTCGAAAAGACCGGCAACAAAATCCATAAGTATCTGAAAGTAAGAGAGTTTCTGTATTCTCCGGTACAGTGGCGCGTTCTGCGCCACCGGGGCGATCTGCACCACCCGGCGTGAGATCGCTCGGGGCCCCCTCGCGTGATAGCCTGCGCGCGGCGGGGCCGCGCGCAGGCTATCACGCGAGGGGGCAGGATGACGGCGATGCAGGAGGGCGGAGAAGCGGCGCCCAGCGGTCGTCGGCGGGCCCTCCTCTTGATCCTGCTGGCGATCCCGGTGTTCGTCCTCCTCGCCGCCTTCGTCTTCCTCCGCTCTCTCGCCCCCGCGGAGCGCCCCACGCCGATCGCCGACGTCTCGTCGGAGCGGCTCCTCGCCCAGGGACCGGTGGTGGGCTTCGCGGCGGAATCCGACACCCACGCCTGGCTGGGGCTGCCCTACGCGCAGCCGCCGGTCGGGCCGCTGCGCTGGCGCGCGCCCCAGCCGCCGGAGACGTGGGTGGAGACCCGGGACGCCCTCGAGTTCGGCCGCCCGTGCGTCCAGCCGGGGTCACCGGTCGCGGGGGTACCGGCGGAGGACGACGACGGGCTCGCCGGTGAAGAGGACTGTCTCTACCTGAACGTCTGGAGCCCGCGCTTCGAGCCCGACGCGGTGCCGTCCGGGCGCGATGCGCTGCCGGTCATGGTCTGGATCCACGGAGGTGGGAACACGCGGGGCTGGCCCGGCTCGGCCATGTACGACGGCGCCCGGCTCGCGGGCAGCCAGCGGGTCGTCGTCGTCTCGGTCGCCTATCGGCTCGGTCCCTTCGGCTGGTTCAGCCATCCGGCCCTGCGCGCGGAGGCCGACGACGCGCTCGAAGCGAGCGGCAACTTCGGGATCCTCGATCAGATCGCCGCGCTGCACTGGGTGCGCGATCACATCGAGGAGTTCGGCGGTGATCCGGAGAACGTGACGATCTTCGGCGAGAGCGCGGGGGGGACCGACGTCTTCGCGCTGATGCTGGCGCCGGCGGCGCGGGGTCTCTTCCACCGCGCGCTCCCCCAGAGCGGGAGCACCCGATCCTACAGCCGCGCGGAGGCGGAGCACGCCGCCGACGATCCGGACGCGCCGGGACATCCGGCGAGCAGCGCCGAGGTCGTCGTCCGGCTCTTCGTCGACGCCGGCGTGGTTCCGGACGACGATGCGGCGAGGAGCTACGCCGCGGAGCTTCCGCCGGTCGACCTGCTCGCGTTCCTGCGCGCGCGCGAGCCGCGCGAGCTGATGCTCGCGTACCGCGAGGGGGAGGGCCCCTGGCGGCTCGAGATGCCGAAGCCCTTCCGCGACGGCGCGCTGCTGCCGGAAGAGGACTGGCTCGAGGCGCTCGAGGCCGGGCGCTTCCACCGCGTGCCGGTGCTCGCCGGGGCGACCCGCGACGAGTGGAAGCTCTTCCTGGCCCTCGATCCCGAGCACGTACGCCGGCGTTTCGGGCTCTTCTTCCGGATTCGCGACCCCCTGGACTTCGAACGCCGCGCGCGCCTGCTCTCCGATCGACGCATCGTGCAGGGCGTGCACGATCCGCTCGGCGCGATGGAACGGGCAGGGCACGATGCCCTCTTCGCCTATCGATTCGACTACGACGACCTGCCGCCGATCCTCGGCCTCGACCCGGGCCGCCTGCTCGGCGCGGCGCACGGCTTCGAGCTGCCCGTCCTCTTCGGATCCTGGGACCTGGGCGATCCGATCCTCTCGCGGGCGCTCTACCGGGCGTCGAATCGCGAAGGACGGGAGCGGCTCTCCGAGCAGATGATGAGCTACTGGGCGGCCTTCGCGCGTGACGGCCGCCCCGGGCGCGGGGTCGCCGGCACGCTGCCGGAGTGGCAGGGCTGGAAGACCTCCGTCGATCCGGGCACGCACCGCTGGCTCCTGCTCGACGATGCCGCGAGCGGCGGGCCGCGGATGGCGCCTTCGGAGCTCGGTCGCGACGCGGTGCTCGCGCGCCTGGTCGGGGATCCGCAGATCGACCGGTCGACCCGCTGCGAGCTCTATCGCACCGTCTTCGGCGAGATCCCGGGCTGGGGCTCGGCCGAAGTCTACGCGTCGCTTCCGCCGGCGGGATGCGAAGGCGAGCCACCGCTGCGCTAGCGCGCCGCTGCTCCACCCGGGGCCCGCGGCTCCACGGGCCACCCGGCTCCCGCTCCGCCGCTCGCGCGCGGTCGCTCGCGCGGCATTCTGGCCTAGACTCCCGCGCCCCGAGCCGTGCGCCGCGCGGCCTCTCCTCTCGAGCCAGCACGGAAGCGACGGACATGGCGAAGGACGCCTCGGCCGACATCCTCGAACGTCTCTACGAAGTCGTCGTCGCCCGTCGCGACGAGCGGCCCGAGGGCTCGTATGTCGTCCAGCTGCTCGACGGCGGCTGGGAGGCGATCGGGGCGAAGATCCGGGAAGAGGCGGACGAAGTCGTCCTGGCGGGGAAGGGCGAGCCCGACGAGGCCGTGGCCCACGAAGCGGCGGACCTGATCTTCCATCTCTTCGTGGGGCTCGCCGAACGCGACGTCGATCCGCGGGCCGTGTTCGCGGAGCTCGGCCGGCGCTTCGGGATCGGCGGGCTCGAAGAGAAGGCCGCGCGCGCCGCGAAGCGAGAGGACTGAGGCGATGATTCCGGACGAACGACTGCGCATCGCGATTCCGTCGAAGGGGCGGCTCCGCGATGCGGCCCTCGAGACCCTCGAACGCGCCGGCCTCCGTTTCCGGGTCTCGGGACGACGGCTCTTCTCGGTCTGCTCCGACACGGGCATCCGGATCATCTTCACGAACACCGCCGACATCCCGGTCCTCGTCGCCGAAGGCGTCGTCGACCTCGGGATCACCGGCAGCGACCAGGTCCTCGAGAAGCGCGTCGACGTCGTCGAGCATCGACGCCTCGGCTTCGGTCGCTGTCGCCTGTCGGTCGCGGTCCACAAGGACGCGCCCTACGCCGGCTCGAGCGACCTCGCCGGCAAGGTCGTCGGCGCCAAGTTCGTGAACCTCGCGCGCGACCATTTCGCCTCGATCGGCGCGGAGGGGGTGCGCATCGTCGAGATCCAGGGCGCCGTCGAGGTCATGGTGCTCCTCGGTCTGGTCGACGGCATCGTCGAGATCGTCGAGACCGGCAACAGCCTGGTCGAGAACGACCTGGTCGAGCTCGAGAAGGTGCTCGACGCGGAGGCGGTCCTGATCGGCGGTGGGACGCCCCGGGACGCCGAGCTGCGCGACCAGCTGCTGCGCCGGATCGACGGTGTCCTCGCGGCCCGGCGCTACACGCTGCTCGAGTACAACTGCCCGGCGAGCCGGATCGAGGAGGCCTCGGCGATCACCCCCGGCTTCTCTTCGCCGACGATCACGCCACTCCAGGACGAGGCCTGGCTCTCGGTGAAGGTCCTCGTCGAGAAGGCCACGACCCAGCGCGCGATCGACGGCCTCGAGGCGCTCGGCTGTGTCGCCATCCTCGAGACCGAGCTGCGGCACGCGCGTCTCTAGCCGGTGCGCCGGGGCGGACTCGGGGGAAGTCCTGCAGTCGATCGCGCGGCGGCGCCTTGGCGCTCCGGTGCTTCTCCGAGTGGGGAGATCCCTTCGCTGATGCACGGAAGGACCTAGCTTGCCTCGGTGGAACACCTGAGGCCGTGTCGGAAAAATCGCCCGCGTCTTGAATTCTCCGTCATGCATTTTCCGGCATCGCCGATGAGAAGGGCATCACCGGGGGGTCCCTCCCTCTCGGAGGGAGACCGGACGTGGCGAGAGTCCTGCTGATCGACGACTGCTCCGAGTTCCGCGTCTGGGCGCGCCGCACCCTGGAACGGGACGGGGTCGAGGTGATCGAGGCCCGGGATGCGCTGGCGGGGCTGCAGCGCGCCGTCGAAGACGGACCCGACTGCATCCTCGTCTCCGCAGAGCTCGCGGGGCTCGACGGCTTCGACGTCGCCTCGCGGATCGCGAACGATCCGTCGACGGCGGGGCGGCCGGTGCTCGTCGCCGCCGAGCGGACGGACGTGCCGCTCCAGCGGGCCGCGACGCGGGCGGGGGCCCGGGGGCTGTTGGCGCGGAGCTTCCGTCCGGCGGATCTGCTCGGCCCCGTGCGCGAGGCGCTGTGGGCCTCCGGCGCGCGCCGGATCGCCGCCGAGACGCGACGCCTCGCGGAGTCGGCCGCTCGCTAGGCCGGTGTTCGCTGCGTCGGCGCGCGGGCGATCCAGAATGCGCTGCCGACGACCAGGGCCCCGCCCAGGAAGGCCCAGGCGTCCGGCGTCTCGCCGAAGACGACGAGTCCCCAGCCGACCGCGAAGACGACCTGCAGGTACGAGAGCGCGGTTCCGTGGGCGGCGGGCAGGATCGCGAGGCCGCGGGTCAGGGTGATCTGGCCTACCTGGGTGGCGAGTCCGATGGCGAGGAGCAGCGCCCACTCGAGGCCCACCGGCCAGACGAAGTCCGGCCACATCGTCGGAATCGCCGCGGGGAGCGTGACCATCGGGAAGTAGAAGACGATCACGAGCGGATCCTCGCCGCTCTTCGAGAGCTTGCGGACGACGACGTAGGCGGCGGCGGTGAACACGGCGCCCAGGAGCGCGACGCCGACCCAGAGCGGATCGAGCTGGCTCGTCGAACGACCGAAGAGGAAGTCGGGCTTGGCGATCAGCGCCACGCCGCAGAGGCTCGCGGCGGTCGCGAGGAAGATCCGGCGCGGCACGTGCTCGCCGAGGAAGACGCCGGCGAAGAGGGCGGCCAGCGGCGGGTGGAGATGTTGCAGCATCGTCGTCTCGGCGAGCGGCAGATGCGTCACCGCGCCGTAGAGACACGAGAGACCGCCGAAACCGAGCAGCCCGCGCACCCAGAGCCATTTGCGGTCCCGGCCCCAGGGCGAGAGGCCGGCGCGTCGCAAGAGCCCCCAGGTCAGCACCAGGCTCACGATCGCGCGGGCGACGACGATCTCCTGACTCGGCAGGTTCGCGCCGGCGAGCTTCACGAGGGCGGACATCGCGCTGAAGGCGAGCGCCGAGGCGACCATGAAGAGCACGCCCCGCTGCATCGCTGCCGAATCCCCCTCTCGCGCCGCGCCATCTTGTCGCAGGTCGCTTCGATCCGCCCGCCGGCCGCACTCGCCGTCACTCCCGACCCGAGCAGGCCCCGCGCGCCGCGATAGACTGCCGCGGGAGCCCGCCTCATGCCCGACCTCTCGCCCAGCCTGCGCATCCTTCGCGACCTGATCGCGATCCCGTCGGTGAATCCGATGGGCCGGGACGACCTGCCGCCCGAGATCGTGGGCGAGCACGCGCTGGCGGAGGATCTCGCCGAGCGGCTGCGCCGCCTCGGTCTCGACGCCGCGCTCCTCGGCGAGGGCGGTCGGACGAGCGTGGTCGCGGAGGCGATCGCGGGCCCCGACGCGGAGACGATGCTCGTCGCCAGTCACATCGACACGGTCCCCGTCGACGGGATGGAGATCGATCCCTTCGACCCGGTGATCGAGGGCGACCGCATCCTCGGCCGCGGTGCCTGCGACACGAAGGCGGGCATGGCGGCCCTCCTCGAAGCCCTCGAGCGGGTGCTCGCGCGCGGCACGCTGCGCCGCAACGTGATCGTGGTCGGGGAGGCGGACGAGGAGCTCGGCAGCGTCGGCGTTCGCGACGTCCTCGACTTCCTCGGCGAACGTCGACCGGACTGGGTGCTGGCGACGGAGCCGACGGACCTTCGATTGATCAACGCCCACAAGGGCGTCGTCCACGCTCGGGTCTGTGCGCGCGGGCGCGCGTGTCACAGCTCGGATCCGAGCCTCGGACGGAACGCGATCGTGCTGCTCGCGAAGGCGATCCTGGCGATCGAAGAGAGCGCCGCCGTCTTCACGACGCGTCCCCATCCCCAGCTCGGCCCGGCGACGCTCTCCGTCGGCATCGTGCGCGGCGGCCAGGCGCCCAACATCGTCCCCGACGAGGCGCGCATCTGGGTCGATCGGCGGACGCTGCCGGACGAGAGCGCCGAGAGCGTCCGGCAGCAGGTGGCGGCGGCCCTCGAGGACGCCGGCCTCGCCGACGAAGTCTTCGTCGAAGCGTGCAGCGAGGAGAAGCCGCCCCTCGAGACGGACGTGGACGCCGTAGCGACCCGGGCGACGGCGCGCGCGATGACCGAGGAGGGGCTCTCCGCCGAGCCGACCCACGTCGCCTTCGGGACCGATGCGGGCGTCTTCGGCCGCGAGGACCTGCCCGGCATCGTGCTCGGTCCCGGCTCCATCGACGTGGCCCACACGTCGCGGGAGTTCGTCCCGATGGACGAGGTCGAGACGATGGTCCGGATCTTCGAGCGGCTGCTGACGACGCCGGGAGCACGCTAGGGGCCCGCCTCAAGGGCGCCGCGCGCCCGGTCGATACACGGAGATCCCTTGCCCGTCTCGCGGAGGATCTGCCATGGCGTCGCCGCTCGTCCCTCGTCCCGCTCGCGCCCTCGCGGCGCTCGCGATCGTGCTCCTGCTCGCTCTGGCGGGCTGCGCCAGCGGCCCCCCGCCGACGCTCACAGCCCAGGGCTGGGCGGCCCTCGAAACCGGGGACTGGCGGACGGCGAAGACGCGTTTCGCGGAGGCGCTCCGCGCCGACGACCGTGACGCCCATGCCTGGCACGGCCAGGCCGCGGCGCAGCTCGCCGGGCGGGACGCGGAGGGCGCGCTGCGGAGCCTGGGCTCCCTCGCGAAGGTGGATCCGGCCCGGTTCCAGGGGCCCGCGTGCGAGACCTACGCGGGCGCGCTCGAACGCGCGGTCATGCAACGCATCCACCGCAAGCAGCCCGGTCCCGCCCTCGCGGCGGCCCGCGCGCTCGCGGCGCTCGAGCCGGATCGGCGCGGTCTCGACCGCCTGCTCGGGCGCGCGCTCATGGCGGAGGCGGATCACAAGCGGCTTCGCGGAAAGTCAGGGGAGGCCCTGGCGCTCTACCAGGAAGCCGCGCAGCGCATGCCCGCGGAGCTCGACGCCTGGGTCGGTGCGGTCGAGATCCTGCTCGAACGGAAGAAGGGCAAGGAGGCGATGCGCCTGCTCGAGGCCGCGCGACGCAGTCATCCGACGGCGGGCGTGATCCGGACGCTGGCAAGGCAGGCGATGCGCTACCGCAAGTAGCGAGCGGCTCCGCCCGACGCGGTCGTCGGTCTCGCCGGACGCCGTGGGCGGCTTCGCCTAACGGATCACCCGGACCGGGATCCAGCGCTGGACGATCGGTTCGATCAAGCCCTCGCGCTGCCAGTGAGCGAGGGTCGCGTCGAGCACGGCGCGCAGCTGCGGGTCGTCGCGTCGGACGGCCCAGGCGAGCTCCTCTTCGGTCAAG
>JAUIMK010000227.1 GCA_030432735.1 bacterium | reverse complement strand
TCTGGGCCGACGGGCGGTGCGTTGCCGATCGGGTTGGCCTCGTTTCGCGCGACCTGAGCCTTGTTGACCTCGTCGAGCGCCACGAAGGGCACGAAGTCATCCTGCTCCGCGCCATCCCCGGACACGCCATAGCCGCCGACCAGGGTCACGGTCCCATCGGAGTTGTGGCGATAGATCGGAACGGCCCCCTGGAAGATGTGATAGCCGTTCTGCAATCCCGTGATGTTGCCGGAGCCGGCAGGGAAGTCCTGAGTGCCCTGAATGCAGTCGACCTGTGCGGCGGCATCCGGTGAGCCGATCAGCGCAGTCCGGATGTCGTTGCAGAACGTGTCTCGCTGGATGGCATCGGTGAAGAGGGTCGCTCGCGCCGCGGGAGCGGGCACGCCGAGACTGGCCGCGTCGTTCAGGTCGAAGAGCACACCGGCGAGATCCGGAACCTCTTCGCAGAGACCGAGGGCGATCGCCGGCAGGACGATCTCCGTCTGCAGGCCGGTACTGAAGATGCTCCATTCGTCGACGTCTGGATCTCGCGAGAGGGGACCGAAGCCACCGGACGCAACGCCAGGCGGAAAGTCCGGGTTCGAGATTCCGCCGAGGGCGATCGACGACCAGGCGAACTCACCGTCGAAGAGCGGGTCCCCTCCGGCGAGGCCGAGGAATCCGCGCGTCGTCGGCAGGTAGTCGTCGGTGATGTCGAGGGCGTTCAACAGACCGTTCTCGCCCAGGGGGTCGAGCGCAGCGGTGAGCTGGGTCCGCGCGTTCGCCTTCGACCAGAACGCGGCTTGGCGCGTCTTCGCAATCGTGACGTCGACGCCATCGAGAAGCGCATCGATCGAGCGCGCGAACCCGAGCACGTTCCCGTCGAGATCAACGACGGCGACGTCGATGCGGGCCTGGCCACCAAGGGGACGACGGGTCTGGGCGCGCGTGTCCCGAGCGGTCCGGAGCGCGGCGATCAGGAGTTCCTGGACTTCGTCGCGCCGAAGACCCGAACCGATCGCGGGAGACGTCGTGAGTGGCGCAGCGGGGCTGGGCGGGGGAGTAACGCTGTCGATCGCGGCGTACCGGTCGTCGCCGTCGATGTCGATCAACTTCTCGCCTTCCTCGTCGGGCTGACCCAGGGCGGCAGCTTGCGTCGCGTGGTTGCTGCCGGCGATCGGCGCGTAGGTCTCGGGAATCACGCCGGAAGCGGGATCGAGGAAATTCACGCCGGCGCGCGGGTCGGTGAACGGGAAATAGAGCCGATCGAAGACGAAGGCGCCCGTGATCCCGAAGAGACCGTCGAGAGTCGCCGCCGCCTCGCCAGGCGTGTCCACCTGGCTCGCCAGGATCGTCGGAGGCGTCCCGCTCCGGACGCCCGTGTCGTCGGCGAAGCGGAGCGCTCGACCGGCGACCGTGATTCGCGACGCACGACGCTCCGGATCTGCTTCGAAGCCGCGGGTGGCAGCCCAGGCGATCCTCTCTTCGAGGTTCCGATCGTTGTTCGTCGCGTCCTTGTCGAGTCCATAGACCCCGTTGAACTCGACGGCGACGGCGCCGACGACGACGCGACCAGCCCGACCGGTCGGAACCCGGGTGCCGTCCACGATCGTATCGGGCTCCAGCTCGGGGATGCCATCCTTGTAGAGAGGCAACCCCCCCGGATCTGCGGCAAAGCCGACGGGGAGTCGCCGCGGACCGAGGAGATCGCCCGCAATCGGCGCGAAGGGATCGGGGCAGCCCGGATCCCCCGCCGCTTCGCAGTTGCGCGTGAAGGGCGCAACGCCGACGTCGAGGTCGACGTTCTGACGAGTGTTGATGTCGCTGCAGACGAGCTGCGCGATCTGAACGGCAAAGAGCGGCCCGCCGGGACGATCCGTCTCGCCCGGAAAGAAGTTCTGCTGGATGAGTGTGCCTGCAGTACGCGAGCTGAATGCGTTGCCCTGGGTCGAGAAGTAGTTCGCGGTGCCCGCTTTGCTGATCGCGGCGTAGCCGGCGGGGATGAAGATCCCGTCGAGAGCGGTATCCAGGGACGCGAACGGCGTCCCCAGGCTTCGGAAATCGACGCTGGCGCCCCCGATCGCGCTGAAGGGCGTGTTGGCCTCCAGGCCCACGTCGGCGAGAGAGGTGATCTGGGAATAGTCCGTCGTCGCGGCGTTCGAGTCGTAGACCGCGAGCACGTTGTTCATGTGGTCGTTGACCGCGATCGTAAAATCCGTGACGCCCGCGAACTGCGCTTCGGTGATCGCGTTCGCGATGATCTGAACGACGTCGCGCTGGGTGAGGACCGCGTTCGCATCGCGATAGTCACAGTCGAACTCGCACACCTGCGCGTTCGACACGCCGCCATCGGGACAAGCGACCTGCAGACTCGCGACGAGCAGGGCGAGGCCAAGTACGATCGCGCTCTGCCCCCGCTTCACGAGCGAGCCACGCGGGATTCGGGGGATCATCGGGCGCCTCCGACCGGGATCACTCCAGGTGCTCGATCCATCGAGCGGGTAGAAGGAACCCAGCATCTTCCTGCATCGACCGCCTGGAGTTGGGAGGCGTTCGGCTCGCCCGAGACTCGAGGCTTCGTTCATCGACGTCGTGCACAGAGCCGCCGGCGTTCGCCTGTTCTTCGTTCGCGCGCAGGACCGATCGGATCGTCGCGTGAATCGAAGCTGGCAGAACGACCTGGCGCGCCCCTCACGCGTCCCGAGCGATTCTACATGTCCTGAACGAAATTGCTGGGCCTAATTGAGGCTGCTGAACGGCGGATGGCGAAAGCCGATCGAACGTGTGAAGCCGGTCGCCGGGTGGCCGATCGCGGGATGGGTCGCGGCGCTCTCGACCGTGTCGTCTCCGGCCGGAACGTCGCCGGATCCGTCGGGCTCGCCCTCGGGAGGATTCGGAACGGACTCGGACGCTTCCGAGCCCACGATCGTGCCCATCGGCCCGTTCGCGCGGACGTGGAAGGGGTGACACATCGAGCACGGACTCGGGACCTTCTCGCCGCCGCGCGCGGAGCCGCCCGCGTGACAGTCCCGGCAGACCGCCACGTCCGGGATGAGGATGTCGCCGCTCACGCTGCTCACCCGCGTCGTCGGCTCGCGCGGAATCAGCTCGTACGGAATCGCGCCCTCGAGGCTCCAGTCGGGCCGCGCGAGCGCGGTGTCTTCTTCCGGATCGAAGACCCCCGCCGCCGGGTGGCATTTCACGCAGGCGAAGGGCGCGTGCGAGCCGTGACTGAAGATCGAGCCCGGCACCCAGACGTCCTGGACCTGGACCGGCGCGATGCCCATGCCGCCGTCGCGGGCCGCTCCGGGCGCGAGGGTATGGCAGAGGTCGCAGGTCCCCGGGCGCTCGTAGAAGCGGCGCTCCGCGGCGGCGACCTTCCCGTCGACCCAGCGACGGGAGAGTTCCGCCTCTTCGCTCGTCAGGCGCTTGCCGGGTCGGCGCAGGCGCAGACGGCGCGGTGCGGCGGGATCCTTCACGTCGCCATCGAGCACGCGGTTGGCGTAGAAGCCGCGGATGCGATCCCGGATCACCGCCGGATCGCCGTGGGGCACCGCGTCCCTCGGCGCCGTCGCGTCGAAGTCGAGGCGATGGCAATCCTCGCAGTGCTCCTCGAACACCACCGGCTTCATGTAGAGGCCGCCGGCGTCCGGCTGGTGGCACGCGCCGCACTGCAGATACTGCTTGTCGTCCCCGCGTCCGCTCACCGCCTTGCCGACGTGACGCAGATGGCTGAACTCGAGGCCGGACACCTCGACCAGCTCGGGCGTCACGTCGACCGACACGGCCTCCTCGCTCGGATCCGTCACGAGGGCGAGCTGGAAGGGCGGATGGTCCTCGCCGAAATCGCTCGCGTTCCGGAGAGAGGTCGCCGGCAGCGTCGTCGCGAGATCGGAGTGGCAATCGGCGCAGAACCCCGCCCCGAGGTCGGCGAGATCGACCTGTCGCCCACGATGTTCGAGGTGACAGGTCGCGCAGGACGCGTCGTCGAGCGCCTCCATGCTCATCGTCGCAGGGGAGTGGCGACCGATGTCGTGGTGACAGGTCATGCAGTCCTGGTTCTTCACGGGGCGGAACAGGCCCGAGTGACAGCTCTCGCAGTCGTTCTCGATGTAGGCGTGCCCGCGGCTCACGTCGCCGGTGTTCCAGGACGACTGCGCGCCGCCGAAGACGAGCGGCAGCAGGAGGAACAGGACGACGACCAGCGCGATCCCCGCCCAGGCGAGAGGGCGCATCGCGAACGCGCCCGACTCGAGGCCCAGCTGCGTGCGTGCATCGAGCGCCGAGCGCTCGCCTTCACCGCGATCCGTCTCTTCGTACTCGAGCGCGAAGTCGAAGTCCGCGAGCGACGTGGGCTCGGTGACCCGGAGCTCCCACGAGCCGATCTTGAGCACGTCGCCGATCGAGAGTCGCTCGCCCTGGGTCACGAGGCCGTTGACGTTGACCTCCTGCCCGGGAGCCGCCTCGACGTAGAGGCGGCCCTCCGCCATGCGGAGCGTCGCCTGGTGGAGGGAGATCGTCAGGCCCTTGAGCGAGAGGTCGTTGTCCGGGCCGCGGCCGATGAAGAGCGACTCGACGTCGAGGTCGCGCTCGAGGCGGACCTTCTTTCCCGTCGGGCGCAGGCGGATCTCTGTCAGGCGTACGCGCATCAGTGGTACCAGAACACGACGAAGACGTGGACGAGGAGCGCTGCGCAGGTCGCGAACGCGAAGGGCACGTGGACGATGAGCCAGAGATCGAGGAGGCCCTTGTAGCGGACGTCACGCCGGATCTGCTTGAGGAGCAGCTCCTTGCGCGCGATCAGCTCGACGAGCTTCCGCTCCTGCTCCTTCGCGTCCCCAGAGAGATCGATCTCGGACATCCGCAGACGCTTGAGCGCGCGCGTCGTCCCGCAATCCGGGTCCTGACCCGAGAGCTGCGACCGGAGCGATCCGCCGATCCGGGTCTCGTCGATCGACGTCACGACCGCCTGCGCGTAGTAGTCGGGCAGGCCGTCCGCCGCCATCCGGCATTCGGCATCGATCTCCGCGATCCGTTCGAGCATCGCGTCCAGCGTGATGTTGTTCCGGTTGCGCGTCATCGAAGTCGGCACCAGCGCGTAGAACGCGACGCCGAGCATTCCGCTGAAACAGACCACGAGCATGAGCGCATAGGCCAGGGTGTGCACGTTCCAACCGAACTCGAAGGCCGAGTGGAGCGGCACGAGGAAGACCAGCATCGTCCCCAGATACACGTGCGCGGACGTCCAGCCCTTGAGGGAGGCCCCCGCCGACGTGTAGTCCCGCTTCCGGACCCCGAGCCACATCAGCCAGAAGATGATCCCCGCCGCGATCGTCCCGAGGCCGTAGCCCGTCCAGGAGCTCCCGCTCCGCCCGCCCGGCGGATCGTCGAAGACGTAGGCGACGAGCGACAGCAGGAAGATCGCGAGCGCGACCTTCAGGTAGCGGTAGCTCTGGTATTCGAGGAAGGTGCGGGGCCCGACCACTCGCCTAACCCTGCCTTTCGTAGATTTCGTCGACGTACTCGCCGGGATCGATGCGGACGATGGCGCCGGTCGGACAGGAAGCGACGCAGGCCGCCCGCGGCGCGCCGCTCTTCTTGGCCGGCAGCTCGCGACAGAGGTCGCACTTCACCGCCTTCTTGATCGCGGCGGCCCCGCCCTCCTCCGCCTTCGGCGCGGCGTCGGCCTTCTTCGTCGCGCGACGCGGAAAGAGCAGACGCATCAACAGACCCGGCCCCGGGTCGTCGTCGACCTTCGCCATCTTGATGACGTCGTATGGACAGTAGGCCTCGCAGTTGCCGCACCCGATGCAGGTCTCGTCGTTGATCCAGACCTCGCCGTTCGGATCCCGGTTCAGGGCGTCGGGCGGACAGTCGGTCATGCACTTCGGGTTCTCGCAGTGCTGACACGCGGTCGGGAGGTGGAGCGCGCTGCCCGCGCTCGTCATGTAGGTCGCGCCGGCTTCGCGGTTCAGCCGCGACACGCCGCCGTGGGTCTCCGCGCAGGCCTTCTCGCAGTTGTCGCACCGGACGCAGAGCGTCTCGTCGATCATCAGCAGGTCGGTCGCTTCCTTCCCGCCCGCCTTCTGCAACCACATCATCGTGCCGCGACCGTGCTGGCGGCGCGCGTCGGCGATGATGAACTCCTGCTCCTTCCGCTCGAGGTACTCGCGGATCTCGCGGTGCTGGTCGACGAGGGGACGGATCACTTCGTTCGGGAAGCGCACCGTCTCGCAATCGACCCCGGCCCTGGCCGTCGCGGAGCGACCGCGGTCCGCATGGAGCACGCCCATCTCGCCGAGGGTCGAGCCCGCACGGAGGGAATCGATCTGCTCGTCGACGCCCTCGTGCTTCTTGTAGATGTCGGCGGTGCCACGACGGATCAGGTGGAGCCCGTCCGTGGCTTCGCCCTCCTTGAAGATCGTCTCTCCCGCGCGATGGAGGATCGTCTCCGCGCTGTAGGCGAGCTGCTTGCGCGAGCTCTCGTCGAGACTCGGGAAGAGGGTCGAGAGGGCGGAATTCACGTAGGAGGCGTCGATCACCCGCTTCACGTCTTCGACGGAGCGGGTGAGCTTCGTCATCGAGTTGCGCGGTGTCTCGATCAGGATGCAACGCTCGGTGGTCGTCACCGTCTCCCCGCGACGACGCCCGGAGATCAACCCGTCCTCCCCGAAGAAGCGCCCCGCCCCCCGGCGCGTCCGGCGCTCCGAACGCAGGTCGTCCGGGATCGTCGGATCGGAGTTGTCGAGATAGGCGAGCTCGACCTCCCCCTCGATGATCGAGAAGAAGGTGTTGTCGAAGTCGGCGCGCTGATAGACGACGGTCCCGGGCGGCACGATCCGGACGTTCGATTCGAAGATCAGCTGCCGGAGCTGGACGGAGGTGAGCGGCGCGAGGATCGGGATCGTGTCCTGGATCCGGTCGAGGTTCTCGCTCACCGATCCGCCGACCTCGCGGAACTTCTGCATGAGCACCGGCTCGTCCGCCGGCTTCACGTTCGCGCCGAGGATGTGCTCGACGACCTCGAAGCCCTGGTTCATACAGTTCTTGATGAGCGGATAGCCGACGAGCGCGCCGACCATGTAGAGGCCGGGGATGTTCGACTCGTACTTGTCGGAGACGTCCGGGATCGCCTCCTTGTCGGCGCTCGGGAACGAGATCCCGGTCGTCTCGAGGAAGGCGCGCGGCGGGGTCGCGCCGAGTCGTCCGATCACGAGGTCGCAGTCGACCTTGACCTCCTGGCCGTCCTTCGTCTTGAACACCGCGCCGTCGCTCTCGAAGCGATCCGCGCTCGCGTTCGTCAGATAGGCGATCTCACCGGACTTGATCTTCGCTTCGATCGCCGCCTTGTTCATCGGCTTCGCGCGATCGATCTCGTCCCGCCGGTTCACGATCGTGACTTCGTTCCCGTTCTCCGCGAGGGCGATCGCGTTCTCGATTCCTGCGTCCCCGACGCCGACGACGATCACGCGCTTGTCTTCGTACGCCTTCGGATCATCGAGCTGATAGGTCACCCACGGCTGGTCGTCGCCGGGCACCCCGAACTTCCGCAGGTCGCCCTGGACGCCGATCGAGAGCACGACGTGGGTCGCCTCGAGCGTCTCGGCCCCGTTCGGCCCGCGAACCGAGAGACGGAACGCGCCCTTCTCCCCTTCGATCGAGAGGATCTCGGTCGCCTCGACCAGATTCGTCCCGGCGTCGCGGACGGCGGTCTCCCACCACTCGAGCACCTGCTCGCGGACCGCCTCCTCGAAGGTCATCTTGAGGTCCGCCTGCAGCGGCAGCTGCGGCGGCTCGGCCATCACGAATTTGCCCTTCTGATACTTCACGATCGTGTCTGCGAGGACCGACC
>JAUIMK010000226.1 GCA_030432735.1 bacterium | reverse complement strand
TCGCCTCTTCGAGCAGGTCCTCGAGAGCGCGCACCTCCTGCGCGAGTGCCACCGCACTCTCGGCCTCGGTTCGAAGCGTCTCCTCGCGCGTCGCGAGCTCGGCGAGTCGTTCGCGCAGGGAGGCCCGTTCGCGCTCGAGCGCCTCGATCTCGTCGCTCCGTTCGCGATCGACGGGCGGGGCCTCGCGAAGCCGCGCGCGCGTCTCGTCGAGCTCGGCTTCGATCTCGGCGGCGCGCGCCGCGGCCTTCTCGCGATCGGAGAGCGCGTCGTCGAGCCGTTCGCGCTCGCGGCCGATCACGCGCTGATTCGCGACGTAGACGACCCCGATCAGCAGGGTCGCGTAGAGGATCAGGACGAGGTTCGAGGCGAGGGCGTTGTGGGGGAGCGTCACGCTCACGCGGGCCGTGGCCGGGAGCAGGTCCATCCACTCGCTCGCGCTCACGCCCGGAAGCGTCGGGGTGAGCGCCTCGCGCCCATAGCCTCCGACGTAGAGCCAGGTCACTCCGTCCTGCGCCAAGACGAGGGTCGTCACGTCGAGTCCGCCGAGGCGGACCCAGGCGGAGTCGTCGACGGCCGCGCGGATGCGCTCCGCGAGCTGCGCGTCGATCGGTCGCCCGTGGTCGAGGCGCGCGACCGCGCGGTCGACCCTTGCCTGGAACTCGGCGCCGAGCCACGACTCCGCGATCCAGACCGTGATCAGGTAGGCGAAGAGCAGCGCGAAGAGGCCGACGTAGAACGCGTAGAACGCACCGAAGCGATCCCGCGCGCCCTCGGTCGCGGCGTCGGCGGTCCGGTCGCGCGGCGTCGGTGAGGCGGCCGGTGCCGCGTGGGACGACTCGTTCCGGGGCTCGTCCTGGTCGTCGCGCGGCGGCATCGGCCGCAGTGTACCCCTGGGACGACGCTTCGCCCGGGCGCTTCCGCGCGCGGGCGCCGACCCGCTACCGTCCCGGCCATGCGCGTCGTCGACCTCGACCGAGACATGAGTGACGTCATCCCGACCGGGATGTCGCCGGACAGCGAATTCCTCTTCGATCGGATGACCGAGGCGACGCTCCACGCGACCTGCGCCGGTGCGGGGCGGCTCGTCCTCGACGTCGCGAGCGGGGTCGGACAGGACTCCGTCGCGCTGGCGCGGGACGGTGCGACGGTGATCGGGGCGGAGCCGTCCGCGCGCATGACCGAGATGGCCAAGATGTTCAGCGCCGAGCACGTGGCGGAGGGGGAGAGCGGACCCGAGTGGGTGAGCGGCTGGGCCGATGCGCTGCCTTTCGCGGCGGACGCCTTCGATGCTTCGTTCTGCAAGGGGGCGATGGATCATTTCGACGACCCCGAGTCGGCGATCGCCGAGATGGCCCGGGTGACGAAGCGCGACGGCCGCGTCGTGCTCGCGATCGCGAACTTCGATTCGCTGGCCTGTCGGGTGACGCGCGCCATCGACGCGATCCGCGAGGACTGGCTCGGTTGGCCTCCGCTCCGCGGGCGACGCGGCTACGACACGCCGAGCGACCACTTCACGCGCTACGAGCTGGCGCTCATGAAGGAGCAGGCGGCGCGCTCCCTCGAGATCGAGACGGTGCTCGGCGTATCGATCGGATGGGGCATGCCCGGGTGGGCGACGTTGGCCTGCCGTCTGCCGCGCCCGATCGCGTTCGGACTTCTGCGCGGCCTCGATGCGCTGGCGCGTCGCTTCCCGACCCTGGCGGACGTGGTCGTGATCGTCGGGCGGCCGCGGCCATCCGAGCACGCGCTCACGCGGGCGGCCTGATCGCGACGGGCGCCGACCAACGCCGGCGCCGGCGCTCGGCGCGGTTCCGGTCGACGACCTCCTGGTAGACCTCGGCCGTCGCGGCGGCGACCCGGGGCCAGGCGAGGGTCTCGAGCACCCGCTCGCGCCCGCGCTTCGCCATGAGGGCGCGGGCCTCCGTGTTCTCGAGGAGCGTGCGGACGCCGCGGGCGATCGAGTCCGGGTCGTCGCGCTCGGCGAGGACACCGCCCTCGGTCAGGGACAGGACCTCGGTGAGCGCGCCCGCGCGGGTCGCGACCACCGGTGTGCCGCAGGACATGGCCTCGACCGCGGGCAGGCCGAAGCCTTCGTAGCGCGAAGGGACGACGACGACCGCGGCCTCGCGGTAGAGCCGGACGAGCTCCTCCGACTCGACGCGGCCGGTCAGCCGGAGCCGATCGAGGACGCCGACCTCCCGTGCCCAGGCCCGGACCTGGTTGTCCGGGCTGTCGTCGTCCACGAGGGTGAGCGTCACGTGATCGGGGAGCTTCGCGAGGGATCGGATCAGCGTGCGGATCCCCTTGTTCGGATCCGTCGAACGCCCGACGGTCAGCAGGCTCGCGTCGCTCTTCGCGACCCCGGGATCCGGCGAGAAGAGCTCGACGTCGAGGCCGTTGCGGACGTTGCGCAGACGCTCCGGCCGGACGCCGAAGTCCTGCACGATCTGTCGTCCGCTCACCTCCGAGGACGTGAAGACGGTGTCCAGGCGGCGGGCGACGAAGGCCTGCATGCCGATCGGGTAGAACTTCATCGTCCCGACCGCGTCCTTGAAGGTCTCGTCCCGCACGAACGAGGCGCGACGGTCGACGGTCAAGGGGTGGTGCACCGTCGTGACGACGGGCAGGCCGAGGGCCTTCAGGCCGAGCAGTCCGTATCCCAGGCACTGGACGTCGTGGACGATGTCGAAGCGTCGACCCGCGCGGAGGAGGTCGGCCATCCGGCGGAAGACGCGCACGCTGAAAGCGAAGGGCTCGGGCAGGAAGCCGATCCGGCTGGCCGCGAGCTCGTAGAAGTCGAGGGGGGAGAGGATCTGGAGCGGGTCCGTCCGGGGCACGATCTCGTCGTACTGCTCGAGCACCCACTTCGCCCAGAACTGCTGGTTCGGGAACCGCTCGACCTCGGCCCAGGGCATGTCGTCGGGATAGGGCGGGCCGACCAGCACGTGGACCTCGTGACCCATGCGCGCCATCTCGCGGGCGAGGAACCAGAGATAGATGCCCTGCCCACCGGAGTTCATGTTGCCGCGATAGGCGACGAACGCGATCCGGAGCTTGCGATCGCTCGCTCCCGGGGCCATCTCGCCGGCCTAGGCCGCCGCCGAGAGCGCGTCGCCCTCGGCGCCTTCGTCGCGGGAGCGCGAGGCGCCCTCGGCCCGCTTCTCGCCGTAGAGGATGACGCTCTTCGGGCAGACGAAGTTGAGCGCGCGCTCGAGCTTCGCCATGAGCGGGGAGCCCGTCGCGCGGATCAGGAACTCGCGATAGGCGCGGACGAGGGCGCTCTCGTCCGCGTCGGGCAGGTGCATCACGCTCCGGAGCACCCAGTACGGCGTGTGGAAGCCGTGGGCGAAGCCGCAGCCGACGGTGTCGAAGCCCGCGCTCGCCATGCCTTCCGCGAGGTCGCGGGGACGGAAGATGCGGATATGACCGCCCGGGCTCTCGAAGTACTCGTCGCCCAGCCGGAGATAGAGATGCTCGCTCGTGGCGGTCGGGATCGTGATCGCGATCTTCGCGCCGGGCGCGGCGACCCGGTAGAGCTCGCGGAGGGCGGCGCGGTAGTCGTGGACGTGCTCCATGACCTCGCTGCAGATGATCCGGTCGAAGGACGCATCGGCGAAGGGGAGGTGGAACGCGTCCCCCTGGAGCATCGCGCCCATCCGCCCGTGCTCCTCGCCGCGCTGGCGCAGGTTCTTCGAGGCCTCGCGCATCGCGTCGAGGTCGAGATCGAGGCCGACCACGGTCGCGCCCCGATACAGCGAGCCGAAGCAGTGGCGGCCTTCGCCGCAGCCCGCGTCGAGCAGCCGGTGGCCCGGCTGGATGTCAAGCCGTTCGAGATCGACGGTGAGCAGCATGGCTCGCCTCCTGTCGGGCCTGGCCTCGCTTCGCGCGAATCACGTCCTCGAAGACGCCGACCAGCTCGGCGGCGGCCTGGTCCCACTGGAAGAGCTTCTCGACGCGCGCACGCGCGGCTCGGCCCATGCGTTCGGTCTCCGCCGGGTCGCGCAGGATCTCCCACATCGCATCGGCCATCGCCTTCGCGTCGCGCTGGGGCACGAGTCGGCCCGCGTGGCCGTCGGTGCCGACGACCTCGGGGAGGGCGCCGGCAGCGTTCGCGATCACCGAGAGGCCACAGGCCATCGCCTCGCTCGCCGGGAAGCCGAAGCCTTCGAAGAAGGAGGGGACGAGGGCGACCTTCGCGGTCGAGTACTGCTCGACGAGCTCGGGCACGGTCAGCATCCGGTCGACGATCTGGACGCGGTGCTGGAGGCCGTATTGCCGGATGAGGCGCGGGACGAGGCCGTGGGAGGGGATGCGCCCGTCGACGATCCGGAGCGTGACGTGCTCGGGTAGCCTCGAGAGCGCCTCGAACATCGTGCCGATGCCCTTCTTGCGATCCTCCGTCCGCCCGACGAAGAGCAGGTCGGCTTCCTTCGGCTTGTCGATCGGGTGGAAGATCTCGGTGTCGGTGCCGTTGTAGACGACGGAGACGTCCTTCTGGGGAATCTTGAAGTATTTCTCGATGGCTCCGCGGGAAGCCTCCGAGACGGTGACGATCTTCGAGAGTCGCGGCGCGACCGTCTGCTGCATCATCAACGGGAAGTAGAGCGTGCGTTCGACCCGCTTGCGGAGGGAGGGGTCGATCGTGAAGTCCGCTTCCCGGTCGATGTGCAGCGGGTGGTGGATGACCGAGACGACGGGGACGCCCATCGCCTGGATGCCGAGCAGGCCCCAGGAAAGGCACTGGTTGTCGAAGACGACGTCGAAGCGGTAGCGCTTCTGGATCTCGCGCCAGCGCCGCATCAGGCGGAAGCCGAAGGTCTGCATCTCCGGGAAGACCCCGAAGCGCGACACCCCGAGCTCCCAGAGCGAGAGGGGCTTGAGCAACGAGAAGGGCTGCTCGGGATCGAAGGCCTCGTCGATCGTCCGTCCGAAGACGTTGTCGTTCGGGACCTCGTGGAGCGGGATGCCTTCCTCGAGCTCGGGAAAGGGCGGGCCGGCGAAGACGTGGACGTCGTGGCCGGCGCGCTTCCACTCGCGGGCGAGGTAGGCGGCGTAGATGCCCTGACCGCCGCAGAACATGTTGCCGCGGTAGGTGAGGAGAGCGATGCGCATGGGACGGGGGAGCCTGATTGCGCTAGGCCGCGTTGCTCGCCGCGTCGTCGCTCGACGTCGGCTTTTCGTGCGCGTCCCCGTCCTGGCTCCCCTCGTCGCCGCCGGCCTCGAGGGACACGTCGGCGTCGATCTGGATCGTGGCGATCGTGTAGCCGACCCAGGCCACGAGTCCGAGGGCGAAGAGCGTGACGATCGCGACGGGGATCGCGAGGGCCAGATAGCTGCCGTTCAGAATGCCGATCACGAAGAGGAGCGCCGCGACGCCCGCGGCCGCCGTGATCGCCCAGCCCTGATTGCGGGAGGTCTGGTTCATGTGGGCCTCATCGAAAGAAGTGACTACGGCGTCCCTCGAGAACGAGGGGCGATCGACCTCATGGCTCGCCGGCTGGAGAGATCAGCACGGCCCGAGGTCGCGCCCGGGGGCATCGCAGAAAGTCGGGTTGTGGTTGGGGCCGGGGGGCCGCAGCGCGCGGAGTATTCCGGATTCCCCTTCACTGTCAAGCAGTTGACTCGCTGGTGCCCCTGTCTTCGAAGGGCCGGGAATCGGCGTCCTCGAGGGTGCGCGCGGCCTCGCGCGGCCTACTCTCGGGGCCATGCGCGTGCTGGGATTGATGTCGGGAACCTCGGCGGACGGGATCGACGCCGCACTGGTCGATTGGCCCGGAGAGGCCCGGGCCTTGCCCTTCGAGCTGCTGGCCTACCGCGAGACGCCGCACCCGGCGGCGCTCCAGCAGGCGATCCATCGCCTGGCTGCCCTCGAGCTGCCGGCGGAAGAGGTGCTCGCCGAGCAGATCCGGCTCGATGCGGTGCTCGGTGAGGCCTTCGCGGTCGCGGCCCGGGAGCTCCTCGAAGAGGCGGGGATCTCCCTCGAGTCCGTCGACGCGATCGCCTCCCACGGACAGACGATCGCCCACCACCCCGAGCACGGCGGCACGCTCCAGATCGGCTGTCCCGCCCGGATCGCGGACCGGCTCGAGCGCCCGGTCGTCGCCGACTTCCGCCGCCGGGACCTGGCCAACGGCGGCGAAGGCGCGCCGCTCGCGCCGTTCTTCCACCACGCGGTCTTCGCGGATCCGTCCGAGCCGCGCGGCGTGCTGAACCTGGGCGGAATCGCCAACCTGACCTGGCTCCCGCCCGGCGGCGGGCCCGACGACGTGATCGCCTTCGACGTCGGACCGGCGAATTCCCTGATCGATGGCGTGGTCTCGCTCGCCACGGAGGGCGCCGCACGGTTCGACGAAGACGGGGCGCAGGCCGCGGCCGGCGGGGTCCGGCGCGACTGGCTCGAAGAGATGCTCGCCGACCCCTACCTCCACCGTTCGCCGCCCAAGTCGACCGGGCGGGAGCGCTACGGGGCCGCCGAGGCGGCCGCCTGGTGGGCTCGCGCCGAGCGCGAGGGCGTGCCGCTCGAGGACGTGCTCGCCACCCTCGTCGCCGGCAGCGTCGAGCCGATCGCGCATGCCTGGCGCGAGCGGTCCGGGGAGGCGGAGGGCGGTCGGCTGCTCGTCGGCGGCGGCGGTGCGCGCAACGCCTTCGTGATGGCCGAGCTTGCGCGGCTGCTCCCGACCGTCGTCGTCGAACCGATGGACGCCCTGGGCGTGCCGTCGGATGCGGCGGAGGCGATGGCGTTCTCGCTGATGGGGCGGAATGCGCTGCTCGGGATCCCGAATCAGCTCCCGCGCGTGACCGGCGTCGATCGCGCGAGGGTGCTCGGTGTGATCCACGGCCGGGAGTGGCTGCGTTAGGCGCCGGCGCGGCGGCTCGCCTCGCAGCTCGGCCTAGAGCTTGACCGCCATCCCGTCGTCGGCGGTGTCAATCTCGATCTTCCCGCGTTCCCGCGACATCTCCTCGCCGAGGTGGGTCAGGATCAGGCGGCCGCAATCGAGGTCGTCGCGATGCTCCCGGAGCTCGTCGAGACTCAGGTGGAAGTCGAGCTCCGCGTGGCAGAGGGTGCACTCGCAGATGAAGAGGTCGGCGCCGGCGATGTGGCGCGGCAGCGCCTCGAACCAGCCGGTATCCCCCGAGTAGGCGATCCGCTCGCGACCGAGCCGCGCCACGTAGCCCTGGGGATGGGCCTCGGGCTGGTGCTGCGTGGCGAACGCTTCGATCTCCGCGGGGCCGCACGCGAGTCGCTCGCCCGCGTGGAGCTCGCGGTAGTGGATCGGAAAGGTCCACTCGCGATCGTCGAGGTGGTGTCCCATGGCGTCCGCGAGGGTGCGCACGCGGGCTTCGATCTCCGGCGGACCGACGATCTCGAGGGCGTGCTTGCGGTGGTCGGTGTAGAGCGCCGCATAGAGGAAGGCCGGGATCCCGCCGAAATGATCGCCGTGGAAATGGGAGACGAGGATCACGTCGATCTCGTCCCGGGAGAGACCGAGGTCGGCGAGTCCGGTGTTGGTCGTGCCGCCGCAGTCGAAGAGCATGCCGCCCCGCTCGCCGCGGGCGAAGACCGCGGACTGGCGTCGTCCTCCCGCTCCGAACGCGTCACTGGTACCGATGAAGACGACTTCGCTCACTGGGCGCTCCCACTCGCCGTCCCGACCCTCGCTCCCGAGTCGGGCATTTCGCACGGATGGAACGTGCCTCCCGCGTATACACCGTCCCGACCGCGAAAGCCCGCCGGAACCTGCTCCCCGTCCCACACGACGCAGCGCTCGAGGTGCGCCCCCGCCGAGACCCGCGCGGTACCCGCGACCACGTTTCCGATCGGAGCGGATCGCGAGACGGGGCCGGACCAGGCCGAGGCCGGACCGCCGAGTCGCGGCAGCGCCGGCGGCGTGAGGTTCGCGGCGAGGTATTCCTCGGGCGTGCCC
>JAUIMK010000225.1 GCA_030432735.1 bacterium | reverse complement strand
GAGCAGGCCGTGATGGAGATCGGCGCGCTCATCGAGTCGCCGGACTGACACCATCGGCGCTGCGCGCCTCTCGACGCGTCCGGGGGACGCGTCTTGCGCTGAGGGCTCTGGGGCGGTGGCGACGCGTCCGGGGGACGCGTCTTGCGCTGAGGGCTCTTGGGGGGACGCGTCTTGCGCGGAGGGGTCTCGGGGGCGCCTGGGGGCTGCGGGGCGCTCGATATGGCTCCGGGGACGCGCGGGCTCGGCGGGAGCGGCGAGATGCGGGGGCAGGGCGCAACCCCGCGATTTCGGATGATTTTCGTTTGATCCGGCGGGGCATTCCGCCTACCCTGCGGCGCTCACAAACATGGGGAGACCGCGATGGCCTCGCGCTTGATGTTCACTTCCGAGTCCGTGTCCATGGGGCACCCGGACAAGATGTGCGACCAGATTTCCGACTCGATCCTGGACGCCATGCTCGCGCAGGATCCGTCGTCCCGGGTCGCCTGCGAGACCGCGACGACGACCGGCCTCGTGCTGGTCTGTGGTGAGGTCACGACGTCGGCGACGGTCGACATCCCGACGATCGTCCGAAGCGTCGTCCACGACATCGGCTACACGAGCTCCGACATGGGCTTCGATGCCTCGACCTGCGCCGTCACCGTCGCGCTCGGCAAGCAGAGCCCGGACATCTCCCAGGGCGTCTCCGAGGGCGAGGGGCTCCACAAGGAGCAGGGCGCCGGCGACCAGGGCATGATGTTCGGCTACGCCTGCGACGAGACGCCGGAGCTGATGCCGGCCCCGATCCGCTTCTCCCACCGCCTGATCGAGAAGCACCGCGAGCTGCTCGAGACCGGCGAGCTCGACTACCTCCGTCCCGACGCGAAGAGCCAGGTCACGATCGAATACGACGACGACGACCGCCCGCGGCGAATCGACACGATCGTGCTCTCGACCCAGCACTCCCCGGACGTCTCCCACGACCAGATCCGCAAGGACATCGTCGAGAAGTGCATCCGGACGGTGCTTCCGGCCGAGCTGATCGACGACGACACGATCTTTCACGTGAACCCGACCGGCCGCTTCGTGGTCGGCGGGCCGATGGGCGACGCCGGCCTCACCGGCCGCAAGATCATCGTCGACACCTACGGTGGCATGGGGCGACACGGCGGCGGTGCCTTCTCCGGCAAGGACCCCTCGAAGGTCGACCGGAGCGCCGCCTACGCCGCGCGCTACGTCGCGAAGAACCTGGTCGCCGCGGGGGCCGCCCGCCGTGCCGAGGTCCAGCTCGCCTACGCCATCGGAGTCGCCGAGCCGGTCTCGATCCGCGTGGACACGTTCGGCACGAGTGATCTCGACCGCGGTCGTCTCGAGCAGATCGTCCGCAAGCACTTCGACCTGACGCCGCGCGGGATCGACGAGGCGCTCGACCTGCGTCGCCCGATCTACCGGACGACCTCCTACCACGGCCATTTCGGCCGGGAGAACGTCGGCCTCCCGTTGGAGAAGACCGACAAGGCCGAGGCGATCCGCGCCGACCTCTAGCGGGTCGATCCCGGTCACACCTCCTCACGATGGATCGGAATCGCCGCATGACCGACGACCGGACCTGCTCGCGCCGGTGGCGCGTCCGCCCGCGCGTGCCCGCGCGCGCGGGAGCGGCCGGGCGTACGCTTTTCATCGGGCTGGCGGTGCTGATCGCGGCGCTCGTCGGCTGCGCGACGGCAAAGGCGCAGAGCGGTGCGAGCGTCCGGGTGCTGGTCTACGACGGCGCGGGCTCGGTGCAGATCGGCCCCGCGGACGCGCCGAGCCGCGTCGCGCTCTCCGGCGGACAGCTGGCCATCGACGGCAAGCCCGTCGGGACGCACTGGACGCCGCGCGGCGCGGGGCCCTGGCGCGTCGGTCCGCGGCGGGTTCGGGGTGGGATCGCGGTGCGCGCGCGCTCGGGACGGATCCAGGTCCTGAATCGCGTGGACCTCGAGGCGTACGTGGCCTCCACCGTGGGGGGGGAGATGTCGGCGAGCTGGCCCGAAGCCGCGCTCCGGGCCCAGGCGGTCGCGACCCGGACCTACGTGCTCCACGAGGCCGCTCGCCGCGAAGACCGGGACTGGGACGTGAGCGCGACCGCGACGAGCCAGGTCTACCGCGGGATCGGGACCGAGACCGAGGAGACCCGATCCGCGGCGCGGGCGACCCGCGGCGAGATCCTGACCCATCGCGGGGAGCCGATCCTGGCGGTCTTCCACTCGACCGCCGGCGGTCGGACCGCGACGGCCTCGGAGGTATGGGGCGAGGACCGGCCCTACCTGCGCGTGATCGACGTCGAAGGCGAGGACATCGCGCCGCATACCTACTGGCGCACGGAGTTCGCGGCCGCGGACCTGACCGGCGTCGTCTCGGCAGCCGGCGTCCAGGTCGGCGACCTCGAATCCCTCTCCGTCACGCGGCGGACGCGGAGCGGGCGCGTCGAGCGACTCGCGCTGCGCGGCGACCGGGGACGCATCGAGCTCCGCGGCGCTTCGCTGCGGAGCCTGGTCGGGAGCCTCGGTCTTCGCAGCACGCTCTTCGACGTACGCGAGACCGCGGGCGGATTCGCCTTCGTCGGGTCGGGCTACGGACACGGCGTCGGCATGAGTCAGTGGGGCGCGCGCGCCCTGGCGGAGCGCGGCCTGTCCTACCAGCGTATCCTCGCGCGCTTCTATCCGGGGACGCGGCTCGAACGCTGGTCCTCCCGGCGACTGGCCGGCAACCTGTCGAAGACCCCGTCGGTCACCGCCGACCGAGGGGAGGTGAGATGAGTACGAACGACCTTACGCTGCTGCAGGCCCAACCAGGCGGCGCCGACTTCTCGTTCTTCCTGATGATGGGGGCCATCTTCCTCATCTTCTACTTCCTCGTGATCCGGCCGCAGCAGCGGCAGCAGAAGGAGCGCGAGGCGTTCCTGCAGACGGCGGCGAAGGGCGACGACATCGTCACCGCCGGTGGCCTCCACGGAAAGGTCGCCGGGGTCGACGGCGACGTCCTCGAGGTCGAGATCGCGCGGGTACGGGGCGAGAAGGTGAAGGTCAGGGTGAGCCTGGCCCGGGTCGATCAGTTGACCAAGGCCGGTCAGGCGAACGCCGACGAAGCCAAGGCTTCGGACTAGGCGGGAGATTCGAACGTGGGTGGACCCGTAGGCTTCCGAACGATCAGCGTCTTCCTGCTGCTCGTTCTCTTTTCGTTCATGACCGCAGCCAACTTCATCCCGAAGGAGGATCGCGTCGCCAGCAACTTCTGGCCCGACGAAGGGCTCCGGCTGGGGCTCGACCTGCGCGGCGGCATCCACTGGGTGGTCGGCGTCGAGCTCGAAGAGGCGGTGACCCAGGAGCTCGAGTTCGTCCGGCAGTCCGTCGAGGAGCGCCTCGAGCGGGATCAGGTCACGCTCGCCGGGGCCTCGGTCGAAGAGGGGAAGCTCACGCTGCAGCTGCGGTCCGAGGCGGACCGGGCGGCGGTGATCGAAGCCGTCGACGATACGGGCGTGGCGCGGCGTGCCGGTGGGAGCGGGCTCGAGCTCGCGTACTCGCTGACCGACTCGTGGGTGACCGAGGTCCGGGAGCGGACGATGCTCCAGGTGCTCGAGGTGCTGCGACGGCGGATCGACGATCCGAAGCGCGGCATCCCGGATTCGGTGGTGACCCGCCAGGGCGACGATCGCGTGCTCGTCCAGATCCCGGGCGAGCAGATCGACCGCGACCGTGCGCGCAACCTGCTGAAGAGCACGGGCTTTCTCGAGTTCAAGATCGTCGAGGACAGCGACGTCTCGGAAGAGGCCCTTCGCCGGCGCTATCCCGACGGCATCGGGGAAGATCGGGTGATCCTGGTCGAGAAGGACCGCCAGGCCGACACGGTGGTGGCGGCCTATCTCCTGCCGAAGGTGGCCGCGATCACCGGCGCCTACCTCGAGGACGCGCGCCTCGAGTTCGACCAGACCCAGGCGCCCATCGTCGGCTTCCGCTTCAACGCGGCGGGCGGCGAGATCTTCGGTCGGCTGACCGAGTCGAACATCGGCAAGCCCCTCGCCGTCGTGCTCGACGACCAGGTCTACAGCGCGCCGTCGATCCGGGGCCGGATCACGATGCAGGGACAGATCACCGGCAACTACACCTCCGACGAGGCCGCCGATCTCGCGGTCATCCTGCGCGCCGGCTCGCTGAGCGTGCCGACCACGATCGAGGAGGAGCGCACCGTCGGTCCCGGCCTCGGGCAGGACTCGATCGAGAGCGGCGCCCGCGCCTCGATCATCGGCCTCGTGCTCGTCCTCCTGTTCGCCGCCGGCTACTACCGCCTCTCGGGCGGCTACGCCGCCATCGCGCTGATGGCGAACCTCGTCATGCTGATCGGTCTGATGTCCTTCTTCGAGGCGACGCTCACGCTGCCCGGCATCGCGGGCCTCGTGCTGACCGTCGGCATGGCCGTCGACGCGAACGTGATCATCTTCGAGCGCATCCGCGAGGAGCTCCGCGGCAAGAAGTCGGTGCGGGCGGCGATCGCGACCGGCTTCCAGAAGGCGACCGGCGCGGTGCTCGACGCGAACATCACGACGCTCATCACGGCGATCATCCTCTACCAGTACGGAACGGGGCCGATCAAGGGCTTCGCCGTCACGCTCTCCGTGGGCATCGTCACGAGCGTCTTCACGGCGCTCGTCGTCACGCGACTGCTCTTCCAGCTCTACCCCGGCGAGCGCAACGTCGAGTCCCTCTCGATCTAGTCCCGGTCCAACCCCACTCCATTCCTCGCGACAGGAGAAGCCCGTGCCCTTCGAAATCGTCCCGGCCGGCACCCACATCGACTTCCTCGGCAAGCGGCAGATCTGTCTCGTGATCTCGATCGGCCTGATCGTGCTCGGCGCCGTCTTCACCGGCGTGAACGGAGTGAAGGTCGGCCTCGACTTCGCCGGCGGGACCGAGGTCCAGCTGCTCTTCGACGAGGGCGTCGGGGTCGACGAGCAGGCGCTCCGCGACCTGACGGACGCGAAGGGCTTCACGAGCGTCCAGGTCGTCCGCTTCAGCGACGACGAATCGATCGACGAGTTCGTGATCAAGTTCCTCGACGTCGAGGAGGGCTCCGCCGCGGCTGCGGAGGTCGCTCGCCGCGAGGCGGACGCCGAGAGCGAAGGGGAGAGCGCGATCGGCCTCGAAGCGAACACCCGGGTCGTCGTGCTCGAGTCGTTCATCGAGCAGGAGATCGGCCCGCACACCGAGCAGCGCGTCGAGTACGTCGGCCCGCGCGTCGGCGCCGAGCTGCGCGAGGACGGGGCGCTCGCGCTCCTCTATTCGGCCATCATGATCCTGATCTACGTCGCCTTCCGGTTCAGCGCCCGCTTCGCGCCGGGCGCCGTGGTCGCCGTCATCCACGACCTCGCGATCACCGCGAGCATCCTCGTGATCCTGGGCGAGGAGTTCGACCTGCGGATCCTGGCCGCGATGCTCGCGATCCTCGGCTACAGCCTGAACGACACGATCATCATCTACGACCGCATCCGCGAGAACATGGAGCTGCACACGACCGCGGATCTCGAGGCGACCCTCAACATGAGCGTGAACCAGACGCTCTCGCGGACGGTGCTCACGTCGGTGACGACGCTCCTCACGCTGCTCTCGCTCTACTTCGTGGGCGGCGAGGTCATCCGGCCCTTCGCGGAGACGATGTTGATCGGCGTGCTCGTCGGCACCTACTCGTCGATCTTCATCGCGTCGCCGCTGCTCCTCTTCCTGGAGCAGCGCTACGGCGACGGCGGCAAGCCCAAGCCTCGGAAGGGCCCGGGCGTCAACAAGGCGGTCGTCTAGCCGGCTCGCGCTGCGGCCCGTGAGGGCCGCCAGCGGCGCCGTTCGTGTCTGGAGATCGTGTGCGGCCCGGGCAGGGCCTGGACCGCTAGGCGGTCTTGCGCGCCTCGCCCTCGGCACCGCTGGTGGCAGGCTGGGGCTGAGGCTGGGCGGCGGGCTTCTTCGCCTCGCCCGAGCCGATGCTCTGGGCGGACATGTCGATCGCGCCGTTCAGGACCGCCCCTTCCTGGACGTTCAGGCGGGGGGCCCGGAGGTCGCCCTCGACGACGCCGGTGGCCTGGACCTCGATCCGCTCGGTGGCGGTGAGGTTGCCGATCACCTGGCCGATCACGATGATCGACTTGGCCTGGACCTCGGCCTTCAGACGACCGTTGGCGCCGACCGTGAGCTGGTGGTTCTGCAGGTTGACGTTGCCGTCGACCTGACCCTCGATCTCGAGGTCCTCGTCACCGGCGAGCTCGCCCTTGAAAATGATCGACTGACCAATCGTGGCCATGCGCTTGTCCCCCTCTGAGCGTGTGCTCGTGCCGGTCGTCTCGCCGGTCGCGGCCTGTGACGCCGCCTGTGGTTCCGCCGAAGACTCGCCTCGTACCGAGACGGGGCGGGTGGTCTGGGTTCGCTGCGAGTCGTCTTCGGACGGGCCTTGGCCCGGTTCCGTCGGCCGATCGCGGCCGGAATCGGCTGAGGTATTATCCCCTCGATTCCTCGAGCTGAAGAGCCCCACGTGTTCCCCTCCGAACGCTTGGGCCCCCAGTGATCTGGGGGGCGGCGGTCGAGCTTAACGCATCGATCGCGCGCGCGAGTCGCTCATTTCCGAACCCGATCCTCCCTTCCATTCGCAGGATTCCGCCGTGATTGCAGTCACGGCGCACTCCCTACGGACGAGTCAACGATGCCTCCCCCTTCGTCCGTTTCACAGCGAGGCTGTAGAACTTCCAAGGCGTCGGACGACCGCGAAGATCGGCCCCGCCCATTTCGAGGGCGTCGGTTGCATCGCCACCGGTCGAAACGCATCATCCGCGCGCGCACCCGCACAGGCTCGTTCGCGTCTCCAGGACCGGCTTGCAGAATGCAAGGCTCGCCGGTCCCGTCGGGCGTCCTCGGTCTCGCGCCGTGGCTCGACCCCCGACGCGGGATGCACTCGCAACGCCTTCACACGCCGATCGCCGCTTCGCGCCCCGTGCCGAGCTCGATTCGGAGGAATTCCATGTCCGTCCGCCGGTCCCTCGCCTCGTTCGTCCTCACGGCGCTCACCTGTTTCTGTGCGGGCCTCGGCCCGTTCGGTGTCGACGGCGCCGTCGCCGCCGAGAACGAAGAAGAGGAAGGCGACGCGCTCTACGTGTCGCAGGTCTCCGTCGCGACGGAGGGCGACCTGGCACCGGACGCGGAGATCGTGGCGGCTGGGGAGCCGCTCTCGATCGCTCAGGCGATCGCACTCTCGATCCGCAACAACCTGGACATCGAGGTGGCGCGCTACGAACCGATGATCGCGGAGGCCGATCGCGACGGGGCCTGGGGAGCCTACGACCCGACGATCAACGCGGACATGGGGTACGACGTGCGCGCTACGCCGCGAGCCAACAACTTTCCAGGTCAGCCGCCGCAGAATCGTGACCGGGTGAAAGGGGGCGGCGTCGGGATCGACCAGTTGATTCCCTATGTCGGGGCCACCGTCGGTTTTCGATACGAGGCGTCGGCGACGCGCACTCGAAGCGGTATCCCGACGTACAAAGACGATCAGATCGATTCATCGCTTTTCTTCACGGCCAACGTCCCTCTCGCGCGAAACTTGATGTGGAACTCGGCGTGGACCGAAGTCAAGACGTCGAAGATCGCCTCCGACGGCGCCCGCTACGACTTTGCCGCAACCTTGATGGACACGGTTCGGACGACCGTCGACGCCTACTGGAGTCTAGTTGCGGCGCGCGACCAGGTTCGCGTCGCTCAGAAGAGTCTCGAGACCGCTAGGGCACTTCTCGATCAGACGAAGACACAGTACGAAGTTGGGGTCGTATCTCGAGTAGAGGTCGTCGAGGCGGAAGCAGGCGTTGCCGATCGCGAGTTCGGTGTAATCACGACCGCGAACGATTATCGCAATGCACAGGATGCATTGATCGATGCGGTGCTCGGTCCGCAGCTCGGAGCGCTCACGGACCTTCAGTTCTCGCC
>JAUIMK010000224.1 GCA_030432735.1 bacterium | reverse complement strand
ACCGTCGCCGATTTGGTCTCGGCGACCTCGAGGACGTAGACACCGGCCACGCCGAGTCCACCCCGGTGGATCTGCAGCATGATCTGGGTCGCTGCGGACGGGCTCTTGCCGAAGACCTTCTCGAGGATCTGCACGACGAACTCCATGGGCGTGTAGTCGTCGTTGTAGAGGATGACCTTGAAGCGCGGCGGTCGTTCCGACTTCGCGCGTTCTTTCACGCCCAGGCCGCGCTCGCGTTCCTTGGACGGGTCGAAGGGCTTCGGCGGCTCGCCCCCGCCCGGGGGGTCGGCCATCAGGACGGTCGGAATCATCACCCGGAGCATAGCGATCCGACGCGCCGGTACCTCGCGTGCCCTCTCGCGCGGCTACACTCGCCGCCAGATGACGGAAGCGGCGCGCAAGCTCACGATCCAGCTCGAAGACGGTGTCTCGAGTCTTGCCCAGGCGGAGTGGGACGCGCTCGTCGGCGACGAATCGCCGTTCCTCGAATGGAATTTCCTGGCCACCCTCGAAGAGGCGGGGGCCGTCGGCGGACGGACCGGCTGGGACGCGCGCCCGCTGGTCGCCCGCGACGGCGACCGGATCGTCGCCGCCTGCCCCCTCTACGTGAAGGGCAACAGCGAGGGCGAGTTCGTCTTCGATTGGAGCTGGGCCGACGCCGCCTACCGGGCGGGGATCGAGTACTACCCGAAGCTGCTGGTCGGCGTGCCCTTCTCCCCGGTCACCGGCGCGCGATTCCTCGTCGCGCCGGGGGAGGACGCGGGGGACTGGATCCGCCAGCTCGGCACGGCCCTGCGGCAGATCTGCGGCGACCACGATCTCTCGAGCGTCCACGTGAACTTCTGCCATCCGGAGGAGGCCCGGGCCCTCGAGGACGTCGGCTACCACACCCGGGTCGGCCTTCAGTACCACTGGCACAACCACGGCTACGACAGCTTCGAGGACTACCTCGGTGCGTTCCGGAGCAAGCGCCGGAATCAGGTCCGGCGCGAGCGGCGCGAGATGGAGAAGCAGGGCGTCGAGATCCGCACCTATCGCGGAGACGACATCACGGCCGAGCTCGTCGATCCGATGTACGACTTCTATCTCGAGACGATCCGCGTCCGCGCCTGGGGCCGGCAATACCTGAATCGCGAGGTCTTCGAGCGGCTCCTCGACCGCTGGAAGGATCGGCTCTGCCTGATCGTCGCCGAGCAGGACGGAGAGAAGATCGCGGGCACGTTCAACGTGGAGAAGGGGGACGCCCTCTACGGCCGCTACTGGGGCGCGACCCGCATGGTCCGCCACCTCCACTTCAACGTCTGCTATTACGCCGCCGTCGAGCACTGCATCGACCACGGACTCGCGCGCTTCGAGCCCGGCGCCGGTGGCGAGTACAAGCAGGTCCGCGGCTTCGACGCGAGTCCGACCTGGAGCGCCCACTTCATGGCGGACCCGCGCCTCGGCGCAGCGATCGAGCGCTTCCTCGAGAGCGAACGCGCGAACGCCGAGCACACGATCGACTGGTATCGAGAGAACAGTGCGCTCAAGAAGACCGCCGCGGACTGACGTGGCGCCTCGCGGCGAGGCGGCGGGCTAGATCTCGATCCCGTCGTTCATCGCCTGCAGCACGAACATCTGCTCGCCGCGCGAGAGCGTGGGCTTCTTCACGAGCTCGTAGAGTCGGGCGCGCCGCTCCTCCGGCGTCATCGCCGGCTTCGCCCCGCCGTCGCCTTCGTCCTCGCTCTCCATGCCCAGTCCGACGATCTGGACCGGCTGATCGACCCAGCCCCCGCGCTCGATGAAGTCACCGGCGCGTCCGACGTCCTGGACGTAGACGCGCGCGCCGCGAACCGAGAAGCCGTCGTCCTGCTCCTCGAGGACGCGCTCGTCCGCGATCGCCCGCCGGACGTTCGCCAGATGCTCCGGATGGGGAATCTCGAAGACGAGGACGGGCTCGTCTTCCTCGACGAGGCCGAGCTCCTGGGCCACGTCCTTCCCCTCGAGGGCCATGAAGGAGAAGATCACGAGGCCCGCGAAGGCCGCTCCGAGCTGGAAGAAGGGATTCGTCATGGCGAGCTTGTCGGCGGAACTCCGCAGCCGCCTGAGCCGCCGGGCGGAGGCATTTCGACGCGCCCATTACGGGCTTTCCCCGATACCGGTGCCTCGCCCCCTCGCCCATCCTGCCTGAGCGTTCTCGCGAACGCGCTTTCCGTTGCCCCGCATCCGCCTTCCAGCGGACGGGGCCCGACCGAGGAGCGTGAGATGACTTCAGATCAGCCCGGATGGAGCCAGCGACCGCTCGTCACGGAGGGAAGCGAAGCGCAGGGCGAGGACGACCCCAACGGGTTCGACCCAGCCGCCGCCTACCTCGACCAGCTGGGGGAAGGCAGTCGCCGAACCATGCGGGAGGCCCTCACGAAGCTCGCGAACTGGGCTTCGGAAGGTCGCTGCGGACCCCACGATCTTCCCTGGCACATGCTCCGCATCGAGCACACCGCCGCCCTCCGCACCCGCCTCCAGTCCACGCTCGCACCGGCCACCGCGAACAAGCATCTCGCCGCGCTCCGCGGCGTCCTCAAGCAGTGCTGGCGCCGGGGCCTGATGTCCGCCGAGGCCTACCAGCGGGCGATCGATCTGCCGCCGGTCCGCGGCGCCTCTCCGCGCAAACCGAACCCGCTCGGTGCCGTGGAGCTCCGCAAGCTCGCGCAGGCCTGCGCGGGGGACTCGAGCCCGGCGGGCGCTCGGGACGAGGCGCTCCTGGCGCTGCTCTACGGGGCGAACCTGCGCCGATCGGAGGCGGTCGCGCTCGACCTCGCCGACTACGACCTGTCCACTGGGGTCCTGCTGGTGCGGCACGCCAACGGCCGGACGCCGCGTCGCTTCGTCGCGAACGACGACGCCCGGCGCGCGCTGGAGCGATGGATCCTGATTCGCGGGCCGGAAGCGGGACCGCTCTTCAATCCGGTGAACAAGGGCGGACGGATCGAACGCCGTCGCCTCTCCGAGCAGGCGATCTACATCGCCTGCCAGAAGCGCGCCGCCGAGGCCGGCCTGCCGCCGACGAGCCCGGAGGACCTGCGCCGCGCCGACGCGTCGCTCTCGGCCTCGGGGCCCGCCTCCGCCTGAAGCCCCATCGCCCGGCCGGGCGCCGAGCCCGCGCGCCAGGCGCCGGTCAGGACGCCCCGAGCTGCGCGGCTCGCGCGGCCTGCAGCCGCGCGAAGTCCGCTTCGGCGTGATACGAGGATCGCGTGAGCGGCGTCGCCGAGACGACGAGGAAGCCGCGCTCGTTCGCCTCCGCCTCGATCTCCTCGAACTCCGCCGGCGGGACGTAGCGCTCGACGGTCGCATGGCGCGGGGTCGGTCGCAGGTATTGTCCGACGGTGAGGAAGTCGACGTCGGCCTCGCGCAGGTCGTCCATCACCCGGCGGATCTCGTCCCGCTCCTCCCCGAGCCCGACCATGATGCCGCTCTTCGTGAAGACCCCCGGACGGATTCGTCGAGCCTCCGCGAGGAGCGCCAGCGAATGTCGGTAGTCGGCGCCGGGGCGCACCCGCTTGTAGAGGCGCGGCACCGTCTCGAGGTTGTGGTTGTAGACGTCCGGCCCGGCCGCGAGGACCGCCGCGAGCGCGTCGGGCTTGCGCCGGAAGTCGGGCGTCAGGACCTCGATCGTCGTCCCGGGCGCGCGCTCGCGGATGCGCGTGATCGACGCCGCGAACTGCCCCGCCCCGCCGTCCGGCAGATCGTCGCGATCGACGCTCGTGATCACGACGTGCCGCAGACCGAGCTCGCCGACCGCCGACGCGAGATGCGCAGGCTCGTTCGGGTCGACCGCGTCGGGCAGGCCCGTGTCGACGTTGCAGAACGCGCAGGCCCGGGTGCAGACCGAGCCGAGGATCATCACCGTCGCGTGGCGGTCGCTCCAGCACTCGGAGAGGTTCGGACACGCCGCCTCTTCGCAGACCGTGTGCAGCTCGAGCCGGCGCATCAGCGCGCGCGTCTTCTCCACCTCCGGGTCCGCGGACAGACGCACGCGGATCCACGGCGGGCGCGCGGGCTCGCTCGTCTTCTGCGTCTCGTGTCCTTCGATCTGGAGCAGGTCGTTCGCCATGGATCCCGGAACTCTACCCGCCTAGATGTGGATCGCCCGATCGTACGCGGCGAGCGTCGACTCGTGCATCATCTCGGAGAGCGTGGGATGGGGGAAGACCGTGTGCATCAGCTCCGCCTCCGTCGTCTCGAGGTTCATCGCGACCACGAAGCCCTGGATCAGCTCGGTGACCTCGGCACCGACCAGATGGGCGCCGAGCAGCTCGCCGGTCTTCGCGTCGAAGACCGTCTTCACGAGCCCCTCCATCTCGCCGAGGGCGATCGCCTTGCCGTTCCCGCGGAACGGGAAGCGGCCGACCCGGACCTCGCGCCCCGCTTCGATCGCCTTCGCCTCGGAGAGACCGACGCTCGCGATCTGGGGTCGACAGTAGGTGCAGCCCGGGATCCGCTCGGTCTTCATCGGATGCAGGCCCGAGACCCCCGCGATCCGCTCCGCGCAGAGCACGCCCTCGTGGGTCGCCTTGTGGGCGAGCCAGGGCGGCCCGGCGACGTCCCCGATCGCGTAGACGTTCGGCTCTCCGGTCTCGGTCCACTCGTTGGTGACGACGTGGGTCCGGTCGACCTCGACGCCGGTCCCTTCGAGCCCGAGCCCTTCCACGTTGCCCACGATCCCGACCGCGAGGATCACCCGGTCGAAGGTCGCGACGATCGGATCACCATCCTCCGGCGTGATCGTCGCCTGCACCTCGCCGCTCGACTTGTCGAGCTGGGAGACGGTCGCGCTGGTGTGGATCGTGATGCCCTGCTTCTCGAACTGCTTGTGGGCGAAGCCCGAGATCTCCTCGTCCTCGACGGGCAGGATTCGCGGCAGCGCCTCGACGACGGTCACGTCGGAACCGAGGTCGTTGTAGAAGCTCGCGAACTCGATGCCGATCGCGCCGGAGCCGACGACGAGCAGCCGTCCCGGAAGCGCGGTCGGGACCATCGCCTCCTTGTAGCTCCAGACGAGCTCGCCGTCGGGCTCGAGGCCCGGCAGCGCACGCGCGCGGGCCCCGGTCGCCAGGATCACGCTTCCCGCCGAGAGCTCCGTCGTCGTCCCGTCCGCGGCTTCGACCGCGACGCGCCCGGGGCCGGCGAGTCGGCCCGTACCGTCGAGCACGTCGACCTGGTTCTTCTTGAGCAGTCCCTTCACGCCCGTGCTGAGTCGCTTCGCGACCTGCCGCGAGCGCTTCACGATCTTCTCGACGTCGAAGGACACGTCGCCCACCGAGAGGCCGAACTCGTCGGCACGCTCGATCAGGTGGTGGACCTCGCTCGTGCGCAGCAGGGCCTTGGTCGGGATGCAGCCCCAGTTGAGGCAGATGCCGCCGAGATGCTCGCGCTCGACGAGCGCAACCGAGAGGCCGAGCTGGCGTGCGCGGATCGCGGCCGGGTAGCCCCCCGGTCCGCCTCCGATCACCACCACGTCGTACTGCGCCTCGCTCATTCTCGTCCCACTCCCTTTCCCGGGCGCGCTCGCCCGATCAAAGCATCATTCCCAGCGGATCCTCGAGCCGCGCGCGGATCGCGGCGAGCAGCCGCGCGCCGACGGCCCCGTCGACGGCCCGGTGATCCGCCGCCAGCGTGGCCCGCGCGATCCGCCCGACCGCGAGCGCCCCGTCCCGGACGACCGGCTGCTCCGTCGCCGCCCCGAAGCCGACGATGCAGGCCTGCGGCGGATTCAGGATCGGGTAGACGGCGTCGATCCCGTACATGCCGAGATTCGAGACGGTCACGGTCCCGCCCTGGTACTGGTCGGGCTGGAGCTTGCCGTTCCGCGCGAGGCCGGCCAGCTCGGCGACCTCCTCGGCCAGGGCGACGAGCCCCTTGCGGTCCGCGTCCCGGACGATCGGCGTGACCAGTCCCCCGTCCGTCGCGACCGCGACGCCGACGTCGACCCGGTCGAAGACGCGCATCCCGTCCTCGGCGTACTGCACGTTTGCCTCGGGCACTTCCCGCATCGCCCCGGCGACGGCGCGCACCACGAAATCGTTCACCGAGATCTTCACCGACACGCCGTCCGCCGCGAGGCCTTCGTTCAGGCGCGCCCGCACCGCCAGCACTTCGTCCATCGCGACGCGGACGTCGAGATAGAAATGCGGCATGCCCTGCTTCGACTCGGTCATGCGGCGCGCGATCGTCTTCCGCATCGCGCTCAGTCGCTCGATCCGCACCCCCGGTCCTTCGGCGGTCGACGAGACGGTCGCCCTCGGCGGCGAGTCGGAACCGCCCGCGGAGGACTCGGCGTCGGCCGAAGCGGGGGTCGCTCCCCCGCCCGCGGCGGCGAGCACGTCCGCCTCGACGACGCGCCCCCCCGGCCCGGTCCCCTCGACGCCACCGAGGTCGACGTCGTTCGCCTCCGCCGCGCGGCGCGCGAGGGGCGTCGAACGGCGAGGCGCGTCCGAGGGAGCCGGGGCGGGCTCCGCCGGTCGGGCGGGCGAGCTCTCCGGCGCCGGGGCGTCCTCGGACTCGCTCGGGCTCGAGGTGGCCTCCGCCTCGCTGGTCGTCGCGGGCTTCGCCGGCTCGTCGGGCTTCTCCTCGACGGCCGGTGCAGACGTGGATTCGATCGCGCCGAGCTTCGCGCCGGGGCGAAGGCCTTCGGTGCCCGCTTCGACGGCGATCTCCGAGAGGCGTCCCGACGCCGGGCTCTCGAGCTCGACCGTCGCCTTGTCGGTCTCGAGCTCCGCGATCACCTCGCCCTGCTCGACCTCGTCGCCCACCGCGACCAGCCAGCTCGCGAGCGTCGCGCCCTCGCCTTCCTGGTCGTCGCCGGACGAGAGCCTCGGCATCTCGATCGGAATCAACTTGTCCGTCGTGGCGTCCGCGTCGGACATCCGGGCCCCCCGCCCCCGATGGTGCTCCCCATCGCGACCGGCCCGGCGACATCGCTCGGATTCCGGCGTCCTCGGAGCATAGCGTTCCTCCCGGTTCGGATGATCGAGCGCGACCGCTGAGCCCGAATCGCTACGCTGTGCAGATGGAAACGGTCTGGAGCGGCATCTGGCGCGGTCTCGCGCTGCGGATCGAACGGCGCCGCGTCGGGGACGGAGGGGGTCCGACGCTTCGCGTGCTCGCGCCCGGGGCGGAAGGCGCGCTCCGCGAGTGGCTTCGCTTCGACGCCTTCGAACGCGAGCCGCATTGGCACCTCGATCCGACGGGAATCGACGAGACCCGCCCCCTCGACGAGCGTCTCGACCCGATCGCCGAAGCCTTCGACCTGCTGTCCCGCGAGGGCGCGTCCCTCCTCGAGCGGGCGGGCGCGCCGGAAGACTGCGTCCACGGCGCCGCGCGCACGAGCGACGACGGCGCCGCGCGCACGAGCGACGATGGCGCCGCGCGCACGAGCGACGACGGCGCCGCCGTGCTTCGCGAGGCGGAGCGGGCGATGCGCCATCGCCCGGCGAACCTCGACGAGCTCGACCCGGTGCGGCTTCGCAGCCGACGGAGCGAGAAGTGGCACACCTACCCCGCCGACGTCCTCCCGGCGTGGGTCGCGGAGATGGACTTCCCGATCGCCGCCGCGATCCAGGACGAGCTGCGGCGCTTCGTCGATCGCGCCGACGTCGGCTATCCGCTCGGCCTCCGGCAGACGGGTCTCCCCGACGCGTTCTGCGAGCGCATGTCGGAACGTTTCGGATGGGCGCCCGACGTGCGCCGCGTCGAAGTCCTCTCCGAGGTCGTCCAGGGCATGTACGTCGCGCTCGAGGCCTACAGCGAGCCGGGCGACGGCGTCGTCGTCCAGACCCCGATCTACCCGCCCTTCCTCGGCTCGGTCCGCGACACGAAGCGCGAGCTCGTCGAGAATCGCATGCGCCCGGGTGACGGCCGGCTCGAGTTCGACCTCGACGCCCTCGAGGCGGCGATCACGCCGCGCTGTCGCGTCTTCCTCTTCTGCAATCCGCACAATCCGTCGGGTCGTGTCCATTCCCGGGAAGA
>JAUIMK010000223.1 GCA_030432735.1 bacterium | reverse complement strand
GGACCGAGGCCCGCTGGTTTCGGATGGCGTCTCCGTCGACGCCGGCGCCGGGCTCGAGTCGGTACTCGCCACCGAAGCCGCCACCGGTGAGGGAGGTCGCGACCATGCGAAGGCCGCCGTCGGCCTCGCGCAGATAGAGATGGGCGATGCCGCCGCCGGCGCGCTCCGCGACGAAGCGGCAGAACTCCTCGAGCCGGTCGTTCAGGATCGCGGGCCCGCGCAGGATGCGCTGGACCTCGCGGACCGCGTCGTAGCGCGCCGCCTGGGTCCTAAGGCTCTCGTGCTCCTGGGCGCGGGCGATGATCTGGGCATCGAGGCTCGCGAGCTGCTCCATGAAGCGCAGGTCTTCGTCGCCGAAGACGTCGGCGCGGTGGGAGTGGTGGACGTTCAGGACGCCGAGGACCCGGCCGTGGTGGATCAGCGGAACGCAGAGCGCGGATTCGACGTCGACGCGCTCGCGGACGAGGTCGTAGTTGCTGCGATCGGCCTGGCCTCGCAGGTGGATCGGGCGGCCCTCGGCGGCCACCCGGCCGGAGATCCCCTGTCCGAGGGCGACACGGATCTTGGGCCACAGCTCGGGCTCCACACCCTGCGCGACACGGATGCGCAGCACCCCCGCTTCCGGATCGAGCAGCATCAGGCTGCCGCCTTCGGCGCCGGTCACGCCGACGGCGATCTCGAGCATCCGCTCGAAGAGCTCGTCGGCTTCGATCGTGAGGTCGACGCTCTCGACGACCTCGTGGAGGGCCTGCAGGAGCTCGGCCTTGCGATCGCGCGGAGCGACGCCGTAGCCCCAGAGCAGGCGCGCGGTGAGGGGCGTCACGACCTGGAGCGCGGTCCGGGGACCGGCGGGCACGTGGGCGGGGAAGTCGCCGCTCGAGTCGATGATCGCGTCGAAGTCCTGCTCGGCGAAGAAGGCGGTGGCGTCCTCGACGAGGAGCGGGGCGACCGCGTGGGCGAGGGCGGTGCCGATTCCGCGGGCGCGCTCGAGGGCCTCCGACGCATTCGGGTCGTAGATCCGCGTGACCTCGACCGCGGGGTTGCCCGACAGGAGGCGCAGGAGTCGCAGGGACTCCTCGCTGGCGCCCCAGATGCCGAGCCGGCGCCGCATCAGCGGTCGCCTCGTCGCCGTGCGGCCTCGGCGCCCATCAGTCGCCGCCGTCTTCGTTCGCCAACGCGTCGAGCCGGAGCGAGAGGACGACGCTGCGCGACCCGCCGTCGTCGTCGCCGAGCACGAGCGGGAGGCGGACGCCGCCGTCGGCGGCGACGGTGGCCTGACCGACGGAGACGACGCGAAGCGCGCCTTCCGTGGGCTTGGCGGGAGCGGCCGGCGCGGTCCACTCGGAGGACTCGCCGTCGAGGTCGACCTCGATCGCGCCGAGGGTCTGGAAGTTCTCGTCTTCTCCTTCCGCGAGGATGGCGCTCTCGAGGAGCTCGGCGGTCGAAGTCGTGGCGGGGTCGTCGTCGAGGGCGATCGCCTCGAGGGTCGGCTCGACCTCCAGGAGCTCGGGCGCCGCATCGAGCGCCTGCACCGGCGTCTCCGGGAGCGCTTCGGGCTCCGGCGGCGCGACCGGGGCCGCCGGGGCGGCAGCGCCCTGTGCAGCCGCGGCGGCGACGCCGGCATCGATCTCGCCGCTGCTCCCGCGCCGCGCGCGGACGACGTGCTTCGAGATCGTGGTGAGAGTCGGCAGGATGCCGTGGCCCGTCGTCGCGATCGTCTCGAAGACGGCGGCCTGGTCGAAGCCGATCTGTCGGTGGAGATCCTCGATCGCGAAGGGATCCGCGACGTCCCGCTTGTTGTACTGGAGCACCAGCGGGAAGGCGTCGAGGCGCTGGCCGTAGGCGGCGAGCGACTGCTTCAGCTCTTCGATGGCGGGGCCGTTGTCCCGGATCCGCTCGGGCGAGCAGTCGAGCACGAGAACGATGCCGTCCACCTCGTCGAGGAGCTGCTTGCGGGTCATCGCCTGGTCCGGCGCGCCCGGGACGGCGATCAGCTCGATCCGGGTCCCGACGCCACCGACTTCCCCGAGCGTGATCGGGAGCGACTCGTAGAAGACGGTCGGATCGAGCCGGGTCGGCTCGCGCCGGAGCTCGCCGCGGAGGTCCTCTCGAAGCTTGGCGTGGATGGTCTCGAGGGTCGTGGTCTTGCCCGAGCCCTCGATGCCCCAGAGAACGATGCGCGCGTTGACTTCAGCCATCAGACCTTGCCCTTCTTGGTGAGGATGCGGCGCGCCTGCGCGCTGATGTTGCTGGACACGTCCTTGCTCTTCATGAGTGTGCGCAGGTCCTTGTCCTGGAGGTAGTTGATGAACTTGATCGCGACCGGCTGCGGCGTCTTCGGGTTGGTCACGAGCGCGACCTTGATCTGGTAGTTCTTCGTCCAGTCCCGATTGCTCGAGATGATGCGGAGGAGCTCCTCACCGATCGAGCGGTTCTGGGCGAATCCGATGACCTCGGTCTCGGTGATCTTGGGGCTGCCGAGGACGGAGGTCGAGACGATCTTGTTCCGATCCTTGATCAGCAGCGCGCGGGCTTCCTTCCCGCCGACCCGGGAGAGCTTGATCTTCTGCATCACGGTCATCTTCTGGACCGCGGCGTAGAGGCTGCTCTCGAGCTCCTCGTCCTCGAGCTCCTCGTCGTTCTCCTGCGCGAGGAGCTTGGCGACGTCGCTCATGCCGTCGCCGAGCATCTCGAGCACGGCCGCTTCCGCATCGGCCTCGTCGATCTCTTCTTCTTCGGTGGTCTCGCGTTCTTCGAGACCCAGGAAGGTGAGGATCCGTTCGATCACCGCGCGGCCGGTCAGCGGATTCGCGCCGAGGGCGTCGACGATCTCCTCGCAGCGCATCATGCGCTCCTGGTTCTGACTGATGATATCCACGACCCGGCTATGGGGCAGCGTGGCCAGCCAGGCGATCGTGGTGTCGTCCGCGGCCGGGTTGAGCGCGATGGCCTCGCACCACTTCTCGTTCTCCTCGTGGACGCGAGCGAGGAACGAGAGCAGGGCGGGGTGCGCGGGGCCGGAGACGACCGTGCCGAGGACGTGCTCGGGCAGATCCTCCAGGCTCTTGCGCGCGGTGTCCTTGACGCCCGGGTCCGGGTCGTTGGCGAGCACGAAGAGCACCGTCGCCAGCTCGACCGCTTCGAGGGGCAGAGCGCCGCGCGCGGCCATCTGACGCGCTTCGAGCGGCGCGTCCCGTCGGGCGTACTTCTCCGCCTGTGCGGAGAGCTTGAGCTTCACCTTGACGGAGGGGCTCCGGGTCCCTTCGGCAGCGGCTTCCGACGATTCCGACAACGCGTGTCACTCCCCACCGCCGGCTCCTCGAGCCCGCGATGCATTCCCATGGAGCGTGCCACGGCCGGTGGGGCCGATCGCACTCCGGCGTCACTCCCGCCGCGAATCGACGTGAAGTGCCGGAGAGTGCATCGGTCGGGCAAGAACCCGACTTGATGGCGAGGGGATCAACCCTCGGAACGGTTTTTCTCGAAGAGGATCCGGAGGCCGTCGAGGGTCAGGAAGGGCACGACCTGGTCGATCGCCTTGCTCTCTTCGGCGATCCGCCGGGCGAGCCCTCCGGTCGCGACGACGCGGGCGTCGGCGCCGAGCTCCTCGCGGATCCGCCCGATCATGGAGTCGACCAGCCCGGAGTAGCCGTAGAGGAGTCCGGATTGCAGTGCGCCGGTCGTCGTTCGGCCGATGACGGATTTCGGCCGCGCGATCTCGACGCGGTGGAGCTTCGACGCCCGCTCGAAGAGGGCCTCCATCGAGATGTGGATGCCGGGGGTGATCACGCCGCCCAGATACTCGCCGCGCTCGGAGATGCAGTCGAAGGTCGTCGCCGTCCCGAAGTCGACCGCGATGATCGGGCCGCCGAAGAGATCGTAGGCGGCGACGGCGTTGACGATCCGGTCCGCGCCGACCTCGTGCGGATTCTCGTACCGGACGGGCATCCCGGTCCGCATGCCCGGTCCGACGATCTGCGGAGGCTGGCCGAAGAGCTTCGACGAGACCCGCTCCCAGATCGGCACGACGGGCGGAACGACGCTCGACAGGATCACGTCGGTGATCTCGCCGGTGTGGCGGCCCTCGCTCGAGAAGAGCGCCGAGAGCGAAATGACGAGCTCGTCGGAAGTCTGTTCGCGGTGGGTGGACACGCGCCAGTGCTGCGAGAGCGTGCCGTGTCCCCGGTCGTCGTAGTCGTAGACGCCGAGGGACACGTTCGTGTTGCCGACGTCGATCACCAGGAGAACGGGGGAGCTCACGGGGTTTCCTCTCGAAGGGCGGATGCCAGGGGTTGGGGCGGCGGGCCACGAGTTTCGCGCGTTCGGGGGTGGCTTCGCCAGCGGCGCCGCCGAACCGCGGTCAAGCGCCTCGCGGAGCGTCGCGGCGCTTCGAGAGGGTGACGTCGCCGGCCATCACCCGGATCCGGTCGCCGGTCCGCGGGCCGTCGGTGATCTCGACCTCGAGGGCGCCGTCCGGGGCGATGCCACGGGCGATGCCGTCCACGCGCTCGCCACCGATCTCCTCGACGCCGATCGGCTCGCCGGTCATGCGGAAGAACGACTCGAAGCGGCCGCGGATCGCATCGAAGCCGCCGCGGGCGTGTTGGTCGAGCTGATGCTCGAGCCGTTCGAGGAGGTCTCGCGTGAACGCGACCCGGTCGACGGGGCCCCCGAGCTCGCTCGACACGCTGGTCGCGAGATCGCGGAACTCGTCCGGGAAGGTCTCGCGGTCGACGTTCAGGTTCACGCCGATGCCGAGGACGGCGAAGGCGATTCGCGTGCCCTCGGCGCTGCTCTCCATCAGGATGCCCGAGGTCTTGCGCCGCCGGATCAGGACGTCGTTCGGCCACTTGATCTCGACCGCGTCCTCGTCGCCGAGGAAGTGGGCCACGCTCTCGGCGACCGCGACCGCCGCGCAGAAGATCAGCGTCGGTGCATCGGCGATCGAGCCGGTCGGGCGGAGCAGGACCGACGTGTAGAGGTTCTGGTTCGGCGGGGAATAGAAGGACCGACCGAGTCGGCCCCGTCCGGCGGATTGGGACTCGGCGACGACGACGGTTCCGGCCGGCGCCCCCTCGCGGCCGAGCTCGAAGCAGACCCGGTTCGTCGAGTCCGTCTCGTCGAGGTGCTCGTAGCGTCGGGCGACCCAGCGCGAAGCGAGTCCTCGACCCACTTCTTCCGCGAAGAGCCGGTCGGGCACGCCGGTCAGGCGATAGCCGCCGCCGCGCTCGCCGCCGATCTCGTAGCCGCGCTTGCGCAGGGCGCCGACGTGCTTCCACACCTGCGCGCGGCTCACGCCGAGCTGGGACGAGAGCGCTTCCCCCGAGACGGGATCGTCGCCGGCCTCGCGGAGGGCAGCGAGCACGGCCTCCGCGCTACTCATCCCGCGCCCCCGTCCGCGTCGACCAGATCGATCTCGAGCGCGACGTCGGCGGAGGCCACCGAGTGGGTCAGCGCGCCCATCGAGATGCGCGCGACGCCCGTCTCGGCGTAGTCGCGCAGGTTGCCCTCGTGGATCCCGCCCGAGGCCTCGAGCACGACGTCCGCGCCGTGCTTCTCGACGATGCGCCGGATCGTCGCCGGGTCGAGATTGTCGAGCAGCAGGAAGCACGCGCCGAGCTCGATGGCTCGGTCCGCCATCGCCTCGCTCTCGACCTCGATCTGGACGGGGACGCCGGCGGGCGCCTCGTCGACGGCGCGCCGTACCGCGGCGTCGAGGCCACCGACGGCGGCGATGTGGTTGTCCTTCACGAGCAGCGCATCGAAGAGGCCGATCCGGTGGTTCACGCCACCGCCGACCGCCACCGCGTACTTCTCGAGCAGCCGCCAGCCGGGGGTCGTCTTGCGCGTGTCGACGAGATCCGTTGGGCAGTCCGCGACGAGATCGACCAGGCGGCGGGTCTGGCTCGCGATTCCGCAGAGGCGCCCCATGAAGTTGAGCGCGGTCCGTTCGGCGGTCAGGATCGACGCATAGCGTCCGGTGATCCGGACCAGGGGCTGTCCCGGCGAAGCCAGAAGGCCGTCCTCGACACCGGACACGATCTCGACCCCGAGCTCCGGGTCCACGCGACGGAAGACCTCGCGGGCGATCTCGAGTCCGCAGACGACCAGCGCCTCCCGGGCTTCGATGCGCGCGCGACCCTCGCGGTCGGCGTCGATCGTGAGCTCGCTCGTCACGTCTCCGGGACCCACGTCCTCGGCGAGAGCGAGATCGAGCAGGACCGACCAGTCCTCGACGGGCGGCGGAGCAGGGCGTGACGTCACGGCGGTGGGCAAGAGCGCTCTCCGAGCGATCGATCGCGATCGCGCGGCGAGTCTATCGCAACGGGAGGTCTAGTCCTGTTCGCCCTTCATCCTGCGGATCTCCTCGCGAACGAGGGTCTCGGCCATCTCGGGGATCACCTCCCAGGCGATCTGCTCGACGCGGCCGATGACCTGCTTCACGATCGTCTCGGACAGGTCGGAGAACGCCTCCCAGGCGACCTTCTCGAGGGTCTCCTGGATGCGCTGCTCGACCATCGGCGAGAGATCCGCGACCCGCGCGTCCGACGCGGGAGAAGGCGGCGTGCCGATCGCGAACGATTCCGGATCCGAGGTCTCGTCGGTCGTGACCGCAGCGGGCACGGCCTCGATCCGGTGGTCGGCTTCGGCGCGGCCGTCGAATTCGTCGGCGTCCGTGGGCTCGGCATCGGCGTAGGCAGCGTCATCGTCGAACTCGTCCTCGAGGTCCGTCGCCAGGTCGGTCTCGAGCAGATCGTCGTCGACGTCCAACGCCCCCGCCGAGCCGAAGCTGATGTCGGCGTCCTCGCCCGTGACCGGCGGGAGCTCGTCGAAGGGAGAGCCCGTCGCGAGGTCGTCGAAGAGATGGGCGTCTCCCGTCACCGGCGTGTGGGGCGCGGGCTGCTCCGCCGCCTCTTCGGTGGCCCGTCCGAAGGGCTCCCGAGAAGCCGGGGCGGGGCCGTCTCCGGTCTCGTGGGCAACGTCCGCGGCGCGCGCCGACGACCCGGTCGCGGCGACCGGTCGATAGGCCTCCGGCAGCGCCGGCACCTCGACGAGGGAATCGGGCTCAGGGACCGGCTCGGAGGTCGATGCTTCGTCCTCGTCCGCGGTGGGGGCCGTCGCGAGATCGCTCGACGAGACGTCGTAGCCGGCCACGATCGTCTCCGCGGCGGGGTCGGGCTGGCGCGTCGCCGCCGGCGCCTTCGGCGCGGACGTCGTCGCGCCCTCCGCGCCGAGGATCGCCGATTCGGAGATGTCCATCAGGGAAGAGAAGGAGTCCTCGTTGACGTCGGCGCGGGGCGGCTCCGCCGCGACCTGCTCGGAGACGTCGAAGGCGAAGTCGACGGAGCCGCCGGTCACGCTCGCGGGTGCGAGGCCGAGCGGGTCCCGGGTGTCCAGGCTCTGCACGACGGTCGCGTCCGGCTCGGACGACGTGACGAGATCGAAGGGATCCCGCGGCGGCGGCGTGCCGAAGTCCTTCGGCCCGTCGGACTCACCCTCGAGGGCTGCATCGAGGTCGGCGACGGCGGAGTCGGACGTCCGCTTCGCGGTGTCCCCGATCACATCGGGTGACGGGGCGGTCGCGCGATCCTGATCGATGTCGGACGAGGGCGCGTGGATCGTCAGGTCGTCGAAGCCGCTGCTCGGCTCGTCGTCTTCCTCGTCGGTCAGGTTCGGAGAAGTCGTGGCGTTGTTATCGTCCGAGGCGACGAGGATCGTCGGGTCGTCGTCGCTCGAGACGGCATCGAGCGCCGCGTCGAGATCGACCGGCCGAGCCCTGGGGAGCGGCTCGGCAGGCTTCGCTTCGACGGCAGGGCGCTCGAAGGGATCGGAGGACGCGGCGGACGTGGCGGAGGGGGGCTTGATGGGCGGTGCCATTGGCGGCAGGCCTTCGTCCGGCAGGACGGCGATCGTCTCGTCGTCGCGCTCTTCGGCCGCGGTCGTCGCGGAGGACGCGGCGCCGGGCACGGAAGAGCCGAGCGCCATGCCACCGCCGGTCTGGTCG
>JAUIMK010000222.1 GCA_030432735.1 bacterium | reverse complement strand
CTCAAGCTCTCGGGCCTGCTCGGACCGAGCGGTCGGAGCCGCGAAGACGAGGAAGACGACGAGCCCAAGGAAGAGACGGACTGATCGATGGGCGCGCGATTCCACGGACGCAGCGCGAACGCCCGCGACGCCGGACAGCCGATCCGCGGCGGGCTGACGCCGGCGGGCGCCTCGGGCTTCGGTGAGTGGTGGGGTGGGCTCGTCGCCGTCGCGCTGGTCGCGGTGGGCGTCGTGCTGCTGACCGGTAGCCGTGATCCCGGGTCCTCCGGATCGACGATCGATCCCTCGCCGCGCATGCTCGCGGCGATCGAGCCCGGCGAGCGCGCCCTCGAGGCCATCGACCGCGCCTTCGCCTCCCTCTGTGCGGAGCCCGTCCTGCTGGCTCTCGAGCTCGAGCCGGACTGCGAGACCGGCGTCATCACGCTGGGCGACGCGCTCTTCGACGGCTTCGGCAGCGCGACCCTCGGCGCGGTGGCCCAGGAGGACGTCCGCGCCGCGATGCGCATCTATCTGGCGCGACTGCGCGAGCTGCCGGCGATCTGGAACAGCCTCGAGGCGATCGAGCTTCGCGGCCACGCGGACCCCCGCGCGGTTCGAACGCCCTACGTGACGAACCTCGTCGGCTCCCAGCAGCGGCCCCTCGGCGTGCTCCTCTTCCTGGTCGGCGAGAACGGTCTCGGCGCGACGGACCGCGCGGACCTCCAGCGGCTCGCGGTCGTGTCCGGCGTCTCGTTCTCCCGCCCGCCGGAGACCTGCCCGGAGAGCACTCGCGAGTGCTTCCCGGAGTGGCGCCGGGTCGAGATCCGGCCCGTCCTTTCCGAGTCACTTCGGCGCGGCGACTGGTCACGTACCCTGGAAGACGTTCGCGCCAGCGCCGGGCGGCTCCGCGCGGAGCTCGCCGAGACCGAGCGCTGATCCGGCGCGACGAAACGGCCGCTGGCCGGCCGGGGTCCTTTGGTATGCTCTGGCCGCTTCAACTCCTGGGAGACACCCGATGTCCCGTTCTCGCCTCGTTCTCTCGTCCTTCGACCGCCGCCCCGTCACCGCGATCACCGCGTTCCTGATCGCGCTCCTCGTCCTCGCGGGCTGTGAGTCCGGAACCCAGGAGCCGGACGCTCCGGCGGCCGAGCCGGCCGAATTCGGGGCCGCTTCGATGCCCGACGCCCAGCCGGACTCCGCCGCGCCTTCCGGCAGCGGCGCCACCGGCGCCGGCGGAATCGCCGCAGACCGCTTCCCGGAGCTGCCCGAGCGCGCCGAGGCCGCGATCCCGTCGAACTTCCCTAGCAGCCTGCCGGTCTACCCGAACTCCACGCCCGGCCTCGGCATGTCCGGCAACGTCGACGGCAGCGAGCGCAGCGCGGTCCAGCTCCTCTCCAACGATCCGCCGGACCAGGTCGCGCGCTTCTACAGCAGCGAGCTGGAAGCCAATGGCTGGGAGATCACGGCCTCCGAGTCCGGCCCCGGCGGCGAATCGATCACCGCGACGAACGGCTCGACGACGACCGTGCTCTTCTTCCGGCCGTCCGACGACGGCGGCACGGACATCTACCAGCTGAACGAAGGCGGGGCCTGAGCCGCTCGGGGCCGGTACCCGAGACGCACGGCCCCCGACCCGCGCGCGGATCGTCCGCGATCCCTCCTCGGGTCCCGGGACGATCGGGCCCGTGAAGACGGCGCCGCCCGATGGGCGGCGCCGTCTCTCGTTCAGGCGTCTCTCGTTCAGACGTCCTCGCGAAGGTCTTCCGGCTGGAGGAAGCGGTCGATGCGATAGAGCGTGCCGCCGTCACCGGCGAGCTCGCCTACGCTCGTGACCGGCAGGTCCTTGCCCACGCTCTCGAGGGTCTGCTCCGAGATGAGCATCGTGTTCGGCTCGGCCTGCTTCTGGATGTGCCCCGCGGTGTCGAGGACCTCGCTGTAGGCGATCCCGGCGGAGAGATCGACGAGGGACACGCCGGTATGCGCGCCGATCCGGAAGCGGAACGGCTTTCCCAGCAGATTCGACGTCTCGTTGAAGGCGGGAAGGCGCTCGAGGATCGCGCTGCCGGCGAGGATCGCCGACGCCGGACTCTCGAAGAAACACATCAGCTCGTCGCCGTTGCTGTTCAGGACCTGGCCGTCGAACTCCTCGCAGATGCGTGAGACGAAGCCACGGAAGCGGTCGAACGACACGATGATGTGTTCCGCCTTCTCGCCGCCGCCCTTCATCTTGCGCGACTCGACGACGTCCACGTCGACGAAGCTGCCCATCACGTTGAACGCTTCGATCTCGCGCTCGAGGTCGATCTTGTGCTCCATGCGCTGGGAGAGCGCGGAGCCCGAGAGCGAGGTCGCGGCGCGCTCGGCCGGACGCGCGCTCGCCGCCAGCGCGACACGGAGGACGACCCGGTCCGCGAGCTGGATCTCGTCGCCGTTCTCGAGCTCCACGCGATCGAAGACCGGAAAGCCGTTCACGAAGGTCTGGTTCGTCCCGCTCTTGTGGACGAGCTCGAGGGAACGACCGGCGATCTCGATCTCCGCGTGCAGCCGCGACACGCCGCGTTCGGGGATCTGGACGTCGACGTCGTCGCCGCGCCCGATCGTGGTCGTCCCCATCGCGATCGGGAACCGCGCGTTCGAGAGTGCGTCCATCCCGCGCGCCACGATCAGCTCACCGATCTCGACCTCCACGGGACGCATGTCCGTCGCGTCCGCCGCGAGGTCCGCGGTGGAGAGGGTCGGCTCGAAGGCGGGGTCCACCGGAGCCGGTGCGCGGGCCGCCGGCGGGAGGGGCAGCGCGGATCGCGCGCTCGACGCGGTCACGGTGCTCTCGCGCGCGGCGTCCTCCATGATCTCGGTGAGGCCCGAGAGGTTCATGCCGGGGCGGGCGCGCACGTCGACGGCGACGCGCCCCATCTCGATCCGGTCACCGACCGAGAGGCGCGCGCGGGAGATCTCGGCGCCGTTCACCAGGGTGGGGTTCGCGGCGGTGGGGATGTGCTCGATCGAGGTGCCGGAGGCATCGCGCCGGATCCACGCCTGCTTGCGGGAGATGCTCTTGTCGTCGAGCCGGATGACGTCGACCTGACCGCTGGCGGGCTGACCCCGGCCGAGCAGGACCTCGTTCCCCTCGAGGGTGAACTGGCTGCCGGCGTCCGCGCCCGCGACCACCAGGAGCTCCATGACGGGGCCGGTGGGCTCGCGGTCCTCACGCGTGCGCCAGGCGGTCAGCCAGGTCGACAAGGGTCCTCTCCCCTCCATACGTCGAACGCGAGCCCCGAAGCGGGCCCTGGATCCGACTGCGTCGGCTCGCTCGACGGCCGGGGCACACCATAGGGAGCCCCGTCCTCCGAGGGAAGCAATGCCCGCCGCCGAGGGCCGTGATCCCGCGGGGCAAGAATTCTCGATCCCGATCGGGCTCTCTTCGTCGGCCAGTCGCGACGCTCGCGTGAGCCGGATCGAGCAGGCGGCGCGACGGCGCCCCGGAGCCGGGTCAGCGCTGGCCCTTCAGGCCCTTCGCGATCAGCTCGTAGGCCAGGGTCGCGACCGGCGTCTTCCGCCGCGTCGCGATGCGATTCAGCTTCTCGAGCTCGCCGTCGGTCAGCATGATGGCCACGCGGTTCTTGCGGGCATTCGGTGAAGGACCGTTGCCCGAGCCCTTGGGACGACCCGCCCCGGGCCGCGCGCCGCCCCAGCCGAATTTCTTCTTCGTTGCCATGATCTCCCCCGCCAGACCGCGTGGAGGCCGCTCGCGCTGCGAACGGAGCCCGGTGCCCGACCCGTCGGAGAGCGCATCGTCCGACCATCAGGGCGCGTCGATGGGGCGAACCCAACAATTCGGGGCGGGGAAAGCCCGGAGTCGCGCGGAACGGGGCGAGGCCGCCGTCCTCAGTCGTCGTCACGACCGGTGCGGCGGTCCTGCTTGATCGCGCTCCGACGACGCTTCTCCTTCAGACGTCGCTCGACGGCGCCCTTTCGCGGCTTCGTCGGGCGGCGGGCCGGGGCCTGATGGAGGGCGTCCCGAACGAGCTCGAAGAGGCGTTCGTGGGCCTCCTCGAGGTTGCGGCGGCGACTGCGATGGCGGTCGGCGTGGACGGTGAGGACGCCCTCTCGCGAGAGCCGGCTCGCCAGCTTGCGCAGCACGCGCTCCCGGCCGCTCGCGGTGAGCCCCTCCGAATCCCGGACGTTCCAGCGCAGCGAGACCCGCGTGCTCGACGTGTTCACATGCTGTCCCCCCGGACCGCTCGAGCGGCTCGCGAGCTCCTCGACCTCGTGGTCCGGGATGCGGTTGCCCCCCGGCAACCCCCGATCTTCGCCCCGCCCCATCGTTGCCCCCTCGCTGCCTCTCCCCGGACCGTGCCCGCGCCGGCCGGATCCGGCGAGCGTAGGCTCGCCCCGGCTCCCTGGATCGGTCCGCCCGTCGGCAGGCCCCTCGATCTCTTCCGGACCGGCTGGATTCCACGGTCCGGACTTCAGACTCGCCCGCGAACGGTCGAATCGTCCAGAGGGCAAGCCCCCCTTTCGAGACGCTCCGCGGTGCCGCCGGGATGCCCTCGATTCGCGGGCAAGGGAAGCGCGACTTCGTGAGTGAGTCCAGCAGCGAACAGGTGAATAACCGCGCGGTCGTGATCCAGCGTGCCGGAGAGCTCTCCGAGTTCGTCCAGCTCCTCGAAGCCCTCGCCGTTCGCGTCGACGTACACGACGGCGCCCGGATGCCGACGCCCGACGACGTCTCGGGGGCCGCGGTCGTCGTCGTGTCGGGTCAACGCCTCCTCGAGAGCGGAACGCCCAACCTCTCGCTCTGGCCCCGGACCCTCGCGGTCGTCGACCGGGCCAGCAAGACGATGCTCGCCCATCTGAATCGGGTCGGCGCCGCGATGGTGATCCGCCGACCGATCCACGCGCGCACGCTCCGCCTCGTCCTGCTCCGGGAGATCTACCGGGGGCCCGAGCGCCGCAAGCGCAAGCGCACCCTGATCGGCCATCCGATCCGGGTCGGCGGGGGACTCTTCAAGCAGCGCGCCACGCTGCTCGAGCTCTCCGACACCGGCGCCCGCCTCGAGCTGCCGAAGGCGCCGAAGGTCGGCTCCACGCTGAGCCTGCTGATCGGCAAGGATCTCACCCACGGCAAGACGCTGAAACTGCAGGCCAAGGTCGTCCGCGGTCTGCGCGCCCCCGGCGAGAGCGGCCGTCAGGATTCGATCGTCGGCGTCGCCCTGGTCGATCCGCGCAAGCACCACGACGATGTGACCGCGATCCTCGATCGCTTCGCCTCGGGCCCCGCGAGCTGGAGCGGCAAGCTCGACGAGACCGGGAGCAGCACCGCCTCTCCGGCCGTGGCGGCGCCCAACGCCCCGGCGCTGCGCCCCGAGGAGATCGACCCCGAAGCCTCCGCGCGACGGCTTCCGCCGCCGCGCGCGACGAGTCTTGCTCCGTCGTCGCCCGCCGACGAACCCGTCGACACGGGCGGGGCCGGTTCGGCTCCGATCCAGGAAGCAGCGCCCCGGACGATCGACGCCGCCGAGAGCGGAGCCGACGATGGCTCGTTCCACGACGACACGACCGAGACGATTTCGCCGGAGGCGATCGAGTCCGACGAATTCGGCGCGGAGGCCGACGAGTTCGCGCTGGACGCCGATGCCGCGGAGGCGCTCTTCGACGTCGAGCCCGCCGCGGATCTCGACCTGCTCGACGACGAGGACCTCGAAGACGAGAAGCCCGACGCGGACCCCGACGACCGCCGACGCGACCCCCGGATCGCCTACGACCGGCGCGTCGTCGCCCTCGACCAGGAGGCTGCTCGCGTCCTCGTCGGGCGCGACCTCTCCCACGGCGGGATGCGCATCGCGTCGACCGACGTGGTCGACGTCGGCGACACGCTCCGCGTGGCCCTGCACTGCGGTACCGACCTCGAGCCGCTCATCGTGCTCGCGACGGCGCTGCGGGACGACGGCGACGCTGGCGTCGTGCTCGAATTCCAGGCGCTCTCGGACGGCCAGCGCGACCACCTCGAGAAGATCATCGCGAGCAGCAGCCCGGTCCAGATCGGTCCGAACGAAGACCTGAACGAGAAGACCGGCTCGGTCGTCATGGGCGAGATGCTCGAGACGATCTCGAAGGCCGGTCCGCCGCCGAGCGCGATCGACAGCGACGACGAGATCGAGGCGCATCTCGACAACCTATTCGACGCAGACTAGTCCGTAGAGCACGCCGCGGAGGCCGAGGGGCCCCGCACCGTCTTCGTCGAGCCAGCGCGCTTCGAACGCCTCGACCTCGGCCGCGCGGCGCATCGCGGCGCTCGAAGGCTCGATCTCCCGCGCCGTCCGCGCGACCCCTCGTCCGTCGTCGAAGACGCGCTTCTCGATCCGGCTCTCGAGGGCGATCGCGAGGGCGAGCCGCGCATCGTCGAGGGCCGAGCGCTCCTGGTCCTCGGGCTTCCACGTGGGTCCGGCGATGCCCGTGGCGCAGACGCGTCCCTCGCCGCCCGGCGCTTCGATCAGCCATCTCGGGTACGCGACACCGGGCAGGCCGGCGAGGTCCGCGTCGGGAAAGCACGCGAGCGCGTAGACCTGGCGTACCCGGGCGCGTCCTTTCCGGCCGGGATTCGTCTCGGCCCACAGCGCGGCGATGCGGGCGTCGGCGAGCACGCCGGAGAGCGCCTGCGTCGTCATCTGGAAATCACCGTGGGAGCCGCTGCCCGTGATCGACTGGACCTCGACGGAGAGCGAGCCGGCGGCGAGCGCCTCGATCGCCGCGACGCGTGCGTGGCGAATCGCTTCGCGCGGGTCGAGGGTCGGACCGGACGATCCGACCGCGCAGCGATCGGGCGGTGCCTCGACCCAGACCGCTGCCGGGCGGGGCGCCTCGACACGCTCGGCGATCCCGCCGCCCTCCACGCCGGCGCACGAAACGAAACAAGCCACGAGTCCCAACAGACTCGTGGCTCGCTTCAGCATCGTCGTCTCCATCGGAAGACCCGGATCAGGGAGAGGAACGTCGCCGCTTGCTCGGCGAATCGGAATCGACTCCAAGCTCGCCGAGCGCCCGCAGGCGACTATCAATAATCGTCCATTTCCTCGTCGAGCTCCTGGAAGGACTTCTTGGCGCGGGACTCGATGAAGGTCCGAAGCCGGTCGCTCATCTCGTCCATCTCGCGAACCGAGTTCTCGAAGGCGGTCACGTCGAGGGCGACGAGGACGTAGAGCTCGTTGCTGGGCGAGATCCAGGTGTCCTGCTGCTGGGTGCCGTTCAGGGTGGCCTTCGAGAGGGACACCGTCGTGCTGGAGAACTGCTCGGCGGTCATCTCGGACTCGCCGTCGGTGACCTGCTCCTGGAAGTCCTTCACCATGTTCTTGACCTTGGTCTCGAGGGTCCGGCTGATCTCCGCGCGGGCCCGGGAGGTCGCCTTGGTCCGGGTGATCGACATGTTGCCGGTGAACTTGGCGTTGCCGACGCCGCAGATGCGCGCGCCGCCGTCGTCGCCCCAGTAGGCGCTGCAGCCGGAGAGCACCCAATCCGGGGCCCCCGCGAATTCGCTCGGGATCTGCTCGTCGGGAGTCGACACGTCCTTGCCACAGCCCGCCGTCACGGCCACGACGGCCAGCGCCGCGGCGGAGAGGAAAATTCGAATCATCCGGTTCTGGACACGCATTCCGTGTGCCTCCAATCCTTGCTGGTCATCTCTTGCGCCCCCGATCCTTCGGTCCGGACCGGGCCGCGCGCTCGATTCTGTAGGCGCGATTCGCATCCCGATCGGGCAATCGGGCCGCCCTTTTTTTCGGCGGATCGTCTCGCGTTCTCGAGGGCCCGTTTCGCGTGGCGGGCACGCTCGACGCGCCCGCCGTATCCCTCACACCTCGCCGGCCTCGAGGGCCACGGAAGCGCTGGATCACAGCGTCACGAGGAACACCCCCCTACGGCTGCTGCGATTAAGTAGCGTATCCCCTCGAATAGGTTTCGCGCCGTCCCGCGCTTTTTCGACGGAAACGCAAGCGGCTCGAAGCGGCACCCCCGATCGCGACCGCGCCCCACCTCGACTCGCTCGCCCCCGCA
>JAUIMK010000003.1 GCA_030432735.1 bacterium | reverse complement strand
GCTCACGCTCTTCCACGAGTTCGGGCACGGCCTGCAGCACATGCTGACACGCGTCGACTACGGCCTCGCTTCCGGGATCCGCAACATCGAGTGGGACGCCGTCGAGCTGCCGAGTCAGTTCATGGAGAACTGGTGCTACCACCGCGAGACGCTGCTCGGTCTGTCGGGTCATTACGAGACGGGCGAATCGCTGCCCGAGGAGCTCTTCGAGAAGATCGAGGCGGCGCGCACGTTTCGCGCCGGCAGCGCGATGCTCCGGCAGCTCTATCTCGCGACGATGGACATGACGCTGCACCGCGAGGACCTGGCGACGACGGGTCGCTCGATCTTCGACGTCCAGCGCGAGGTGGCCGCGAAGACGACGGTCCTGCCGCCGCTTCCCGAAGACCGCTTTCTCTGCAGCTTCGGGCACATCTTCGCCGGCGGATACGCCGCGGGCTACTACAGCTACAAGTGGGCCGAGGTCCTGTCGGCGGATGCGTTCTCGGCGTTCGAGGAGGCCGGGCTCGACGACGAGGCGGCGGTCGTCGAGACCGGAAGGCGCTTCCGCGAGACCGTGCTCGCCCTCGGCGGCGGCGCGCCCCCGATGGAGGTCTTCGAGGCCTTCCGCGGGCGGGCCCCTTCGCCGGAGGCGCTGCTGCGACACTCGGGACTCGCCGCGTGAGCGGATGGGCCCCGGTCTATCGCGTGGTGAAGCGGATTCCGGAAGGGCGGGTCTCGACTTATGGTCAGGTCGCCGCGCTCGCCGGGATGCCGCGGGCGGCGCGGCAGGTGGGGTATGCGCTCCACGCGCTGTCCGGCGACGAGAACGTGCCGTGGCATCGCGTGATCAACGCGAAGGGCGAGATCAGCGCCCGCGCTGAGCGCACGTATGCCGATCTCCAGCGCTCGCTCCTCGAAGCGGAGGGCGTCGGCTTCGACCGGCGTGGGCGCATCGATCTCGAGACGTACGGGTGGAAGCCCCGGGTGCGTCGCAAGTAGGGGGGACCCATGAACAAGATGATCAAGCTGGCCATCGACTTCGAAAACCCGGCCCCCGAGTGGTGGGAGAACGGGGGCCGCGACCTGTGGGAGTCCATCACGGAGGCCTTCGACAACAACGACGTCGCGCTCGACGAGTCCCTGGCCCAGTCCTGGCTCGCGCAGGCGGCGCAGATCCCGGGGTGGGAAGGGGGACCCGAGTTCTCACCCCATCCCATCTGCGTGAAGGAGCTCGACGAGGACGAGATCGTTTGAGGTCGGATCGTCCGTGACGGACCCGGATCCCTCCCGTCTCCCGGAATTCGTCCACGCGCTCGCGCGGGCCTTCGAGGCCGAGGGCGGTCGGCTCTACGTCGTCGGTGGTTGGGTGCGGGACGCCGCGCGCGGCGCCGCGTCGAAGGATCTCGACCTCGAGGTCTACGGGCTCTCCGACGAGCGGATCGAAGCGGTGCTCGGGCCGCGGGGCTTCACCTCCCGCGTCGGTCGGAGCTTCGCGGTCTGGCGGCATACCCGCGAAGGCATCGACGTGGCTCGCCCGCGCTTCGGGGCGGACGGCGATCCGGACCCCGCGCTCGACTTCGCACGGTCGGCGCGGGGGCGGGATCTCCGCATCAACGCGATGGCGTTCGATCCGCTGACCGGCGAAGTGCTCGATCCCTTCGACGGTCGGCGCGACCTCGGCGACCGCCGCCTGCGCGCCTGTGACGTCACGACCTTCGGCGACGACCCGCTTCGCGTGCTCCGGGTGGCTCGCCTGGCGGCGGCCCTCGAGATGGAGCCCGACGCCGAGCTGGTGGGACTCTGCCGCCGGCTCGATCTCACCGACGTTCCCGTCGAGCGACTGGCCGGCGAGCTCGACCGGATGCTCCTCGAGCTGCCGGCGCCGTGGCGCGCGATCGGACGACTCGATGCCCTGGGACAGCTCGACGTCTTTCCGCCGCTCGCTGCGCTCCGCGGCGTGCCCCAGGACCCGGCCTGGCATCCGGAAGGCGACGTCTTCGTGCACACGGGCATGGTCGTCGACCGGGCGGCGAAGATCGCGCGGCAGGAGGCGATCCGGGGGGAGGCCCGCGCCGTCCTGCTCTGGAGCGCGCTGTGTCACGACCTGGGCAAGCCGTCGACGACGACGATCGGCGACGACGGGCGCGTTCGGTCCTACGCGCACGACGAGGAAGGAGCGGCGATCACCCGCGCGTGGCTTCGCGCGCTTCGCCTCGGCGAGCGTCGGATCGCGGCGGTCGCGGTGCTGGTCCGCTACCACCTGGCGCCCGCGCTCTACGTGAAGAACGGGGCGAAGGCGCGGGGCTATCGACGTCTGGCTCGGAAGCTCGCCGCGGCGGGCCTCACGCCGATCGACCTCGAACGCGTCGCGCGGGCGGACCATCTCGGGCGCACGACCGCGGACGCCCGAGCGGAGCGCTTCGACGAGGGCGCCGCGTTCCTCGCCGCCGCGCGGGACGCCTTCGTCGAGCGCGGGCCGCGGGAGGACGTCGTCCATGCGGCCACGCTGATGCGTCGCGGCGTGGAGGCGGGACCGGAGCTCGGGCGCCTGCTCGCGCGGGCCCGGGAGATCCAGGACGAGACCGGGATCGACGACGAGCGCGTTCTCGTGGATCGAGTCCTCGCGGAGCGGTCGGCCTAGCAACCGCGGGCCCCGCGCCGGTGCTCCGCGTGGATCGCGCTTCGGCTCAGCGAAGGAGCCGGGGCTTCCGCTTCGCGCCGGGCTTGCGCTCGAAGCACTGGCAGCGCTCGCCCGACGACGAGAAGACCACGTCCGACGGCAGCTCCGCCGACTTGAACTCGTAGGCACGGCAGCCCCGGGGACGATCCGACTCCCACGTCACGAAATAGTGGACGCAGTGCAGACAGTCGGGCCGTTCGTCGTCTCCGGCGCGGACCACCATCGGCCTACCGTGCGAGCTCCGCCATCAGACCGAAGATCTCCATCGTGTCCGGCGGTGGCCCGGCGTAGCCGAACTCCTTGTAGAGGGTCGAGACGTTGACGGCGATGCGTTCGGAGTCGAGCCAGGCGGAGTAGTCACCGAGCGCGATGTCATGGACCGCGTCCCGGATCGAGAGCCCTGCGTCGAAGCGCTTGCGCGCCTCGTCGCGGACGTAGACGAGATAGTCGCGGACGGCGAGGGCGCCGCGGGTATCCGTGAGCGGGCCATGGCCCGGCACGATCACCTCCGGATCGAGCTCGGCGATCTTCTCGCAGGCCGCGATCCAGTTCCCGACCGGCCCCTCCCACATGATCGGCGTGCCTTCGATGAAGAGGATGTCGCCGGTGAAGATCGTCCGCGTGGAAGGGACGTGGATGATCACGTCCCCCGCCGTGTGGGCCGGACCGACCTCGATCAGCTCGACCGCGAGGTCGCCGACCGTGAGATCGAGCCGCCCGTCGAAGGTCTCCGTCGGCGGCGTCGGCGAAAGCCCCTCGAACCGATAGGCGCCGAAGGCCTTTCGCACGAAGTCGCCGATCGGCCCCATCTGGTCCGACGCGGCCACCATCTGGGCCATCATCGCCGGCGGCACCTCGTCCCACTCCGCGGCCGTCGCGGTCGAAGTGATGATGCGCGCGTCGCCGACGAGCTGGTTTCCGAAGCAGTGGTCGCCGTTCGCGTGGGTGTTGACCAGGGTGTCGATCCTGCGCGCCGCCGGAGTCGCGTCGGCCATCGCGTCGAGCATCCGCTTCGTGAGCGGCAGGTCGTAGAGGGTGTCGACGAGCAGGCTCGCGTCGCCGTCGGACACGAGGCCGGCGTTCGCGAGCCCCCAGGATCCGTCGGGCTGGATCCAGGCGTAGATGCCCGCGCCGAGGTCCTCCAGTCGCGCATCGTCCCGCATGTCGAGCTCGCCTCCACGTGATCGGTTCGCCGCGAGAGTCGCACACGCCCCAGACGGTCGCCGGTGTCACGCAGACCGAGCCCGGACCCACCGGAATTCCAGCGTTTTGTCGATCAAGCCGACGGCGCGTTCGTCCGATGAAAGCCAAGGCTCCGTTGAATCGAGGGGGATGGATGTCGACGAATGCTCTGGCGCGCGTGGCCTACCGGGAAGCCGGCCGCGCAACGGTTTGTGAGGTCCTGTACGGACCGAACGTTCTGAAGCATGCCGTCATCGACGCCGAAGCCGGGGAGGGCGAAGTCGTCACGTTCTCCGGGATGCCGCTGCCGATCGACTGTCGTCCGCCGGCGGGGCGGCGCCGCGGCGAGCAGGTGGGCGTCGTCCCCGACAAGCTGATCGATTCCCACGGCGTGTTCGCCTACGCCGGAATCGCCGCCGAGCGCATCGCGCTCCGCAACGGCCGCTTCGATCCGGTCGACCTCGACTCCGAGCTGCTCTGGACCCGCTGGTTCGGCGCGGCCCGCCGCGGGCGCGAGGAGCTCGCGCGCATGGCCAAGCTGATCGGCCTCGAGCGTCCTGCGGAGCAGTTCTACACCGAGTACTGCGAAGAGGCGGAACGTCTGCTCGGACCCGTCTGGAGCACCGTCGAGGAGCTCGCGGAGGCGCTCCTCGAGAAGCGCGAGCTGAAGGGCCACCACGTCGATCGACTCGTGCACGGGGAAGAGGTGCTCGAACGTCCGGCACCGCCGCTCTAGGGTCGCGATCCAGGGCCGCGATCCGCCGCGAGGGGATCCGGCCTCGTGCCGGTCGAGGGCGGGCGCGAACCCGGAACCCGCACCCCTCGTTTCGGCACACCCGCTCGCGGAGGCCCGGGACATCTTCTTCGCCGACGACGGCGCTCGCCGCTCGGGACCGGCTGGGGCATGGTCTGGGCGGGCGGTCTGGGCAGACCATGGGGACCTACAGCATGCGAAACGGACTCTATTCAGGCGTGGATCGCGCGCGGCACGCGCGAGGCACGATGATGATGCTCTGCGTCGCGCTGGTCGTCGTTTCCGGTCTCGCGAAGGCCGAGGGGGACGTCGACGCCGACGCGATCAACGCGCGCCTCTACGAGGCCCTGGCGCCGCCGAGCGGCTCCGGCCGGATCGACACCGTCTCGGGTCAGATGTACCTCTCGAAGGACAACATCGACGCGAGCGTGATCAGCGAGGCGCTCTCGGCCCTGCGCGCCCTGGAGTCCGGGGACGCCACCGCCGTCGCGATCCAGCGGACGCCGCGCATCAACTTCGAGATCCACTTCCCCAAGAACACCGCGCGCCTCACCGACGAGTCCCGGTCGAGCCTCGACGAGCTCGCCGCGGCCCTGAAGGGCGAGGACTACGGCAGCATGCGCTTCGTGCTCGGTGGGCACACCGATCAGGACGGCGACGAAGCGGTCAATCAGCCGCTCTCCGAGGCGCGGGCGCAGACGGCCCGCGACTATCTCGTCGAGGAGCACGGGCTCGACGAGAGCCGTCTGGTCGCGCGGGGCTTCGGTGCTTCGGAGCCGCTTCGAGAGGTCGAAGAGAACCCGCAGGACAAGCTCTACAACCGGCGCGTCGACCTCCGCCCCCTTCGCTGATCGATTCGCCGCTGCGAGCCGAGCATGGGCCCCGAACGGACGGGAGCCCGCCCTCGGCCAGGCCGGGGACGGGCTCCTCGTTCGCGCGGTGAGATGCGACACCGCGGCGGATCGGATGACGAAGGCCTAGGGCTCGACGAGCCCCGCGCGAATCGCGAAGCGCACCAGCCCCGAGACCTTGTGGATGTCGAGCTTCTCCATCAGGTTGGACCGGTGGGAGTCGATCGTCTTGAGCGACACGCCGAGGTCCGCCGCGATCTCCTTCGAGGAGAGGCCTTCGGCGATCAGCTTCAGCACCTCGCGCTCGCGCTCGGTGAGCATCGAGACGCCGGACGGTCCCGCGTCGCCGGGGCGCGCGATCGCGTCGACCACCTGCTGGGTGATCGCCGGCGACAGATAGGACGCGCCGGAGCGGACCGCGTCGATCGCGTTGTGCACGTCCTTCGACGCCGAGTTCTTCACGACGTAGCCCGAGGCGCCCGCGCGGAGCACCTCCTCCACGTAGGCACGGCTCTCGTGCATCGAGAGCACGAGGATCTTCGACTGGCAGCCGGCCTTGCCGAGCTGACGCGTCGCATCGATCCCCGAGAGCTTCGGCATGTTGATGTCCATCAGGACGATGTCGGGCCGCTTCTCCATCACGAGCTGGACGGCTTCCTCGCCGTTCGCGGCTTCGCCGATCACGGTGAAGTCTTCCCGCGCCTCCAGCAAACGAATGAGTCCCTCTCGGACGATCTTGTGATCGTCCGCCACCACGATACTGACCATGATTCCCCCCTTGATCGATCCCTACGCACTGGATCCTTGAAAATCATCGAATCGGGATTTTCAAGGTAGGGATCCCCGGATTTCCCGGTATCGGGGGAAAGGAGCAGATTTTCGGTAGGAAAGCCGAGGGGGTGAGGGGAAGACGACCGACGGCTCGGGGATTCGCCCTAGATCCGGGCCGAAGGGGCTCGCAGCGCGCGGGCCTGGAGCCCGCACGCCCGCATCCGCTCGTACGCGACGCTGCGCAGATCGCGCGCGAAGCCCAGGGCCGCGGGATGCCATTCGCTGCCGTCGAATCCGTAGTAGCGCGCCATCGAGAGGCCGAGTCCGCCCTCGTCGAAGCTCTGTTCGGTCTCGCGCCACCAGGCACAGGAGATGGCCTCGCTCTCCTCGACGCGATCGATCCGACCCGAGACGTCGCGATCGAAGCGGGTGAGGAACTCCTTGCGGACGCGGTCGTGCCAGGCGGTGGAGCCGCCGTCCGGGAGTCCGCCGAGACCGGCGCGTTCGAGCAGACGCGTCGAGGGTCGCCCGCTCTTCTGGGGGGCGACCTGATCCGCGAGATCCCCCATGTCGAAGGGGGTCGGAGCCGGAGGGGGCGGCGGCGCCAGCGTGGTCGCATCGAAGCCGAGATCGAGCTGCCGAGGGCGCGGCGTCTCGTCGCGCTCGGGCAGGAGCAGGGCCATCCGCTCGAGCCGGGCATCGGGCGCGACGCGGACCCGCTCGACCCAGCGCCGGAAGCCCTCGCGCTCGACGCTGATCTCGTGCTCGCCGACGGGGAGGACGTGAGCCTTGTCGCCGGGGGCGCCGACGACGTCCCCGTCGATGCGAAGGCGGCCGTCGGGCACGTTCGAGCGGACGACGAGACGACCTTCGCCGGAGCAGAGGGTGGGCGCGAATCGGTGGACCGTTCCCGGCGCGAAGTAGGCCGACCGGGACCAGACCTCGTCGCATCCGGGGCGCTGGACCTCGAGCGCATAGCGCCCGCGGTCCAGCTCGAGGACGGCCCCCTCGGCGCGCATCTCGGCGATGAGGGTCGTGCGGTCCGCGTCGAGGACGCGCAGCGTCGCCATCGGCAGCGGTCCTTCGATCTCGAGTCGAGGCTTCTCGGCCAGCGCGACGCCGGGGACACGCTCGCCGCGGTCGTCCCCGCCGCCGTAGGTCAGGAACAGGGCCGCCAGCGCGACCGCGGTCCCGAGGAGGGCACCGACGAGCGGCAGTCGGTCCGGGCGCGCCGCAACGGTGCGCGGCCGCGCGGCCTCGAGGCGCTCGATCTCGACCTCGAGGGCGTCCCGCTCCGAGGCGCTCGTATCGGGCATCGCGCTTCGTGCGCGGAGCGCGGCGACGAGTCGATCGAGCGCGGCGACGATCTCGTCCCGGCGCGCGTTCGCGGGCAGGTCGAGGATGCGCTTCAGCTGGGCGCGACTCGGGACGCGGGGGCCGGACATCCCGCGCAGGCTAGCGCGGCGAGGGGAAGGGGGGTGTCTGCCGTCCTCGCGGCGCCGCGGCCGACGAGGGCCTAGTCTTCCCGTCGATCCCAGGGGAGGCTGGATGGACAGGCCCTGTCCGCATTGTGACGAGATCGCCCTCGCTCCGACGGGGGAAGCGGATGTGCTGCGTTGTGCGAGCTGCGGACAGTCCTGCCTGGCGGCGCACGTCGACCGCGGCACCGGGGCAGGCGATCGTCTGCGTCCGCGTCGCGCACCCGGGGAGGGAGCGGACTGGCTCCCGGCGCTCGGCGCCGTCGTCTTCACGCTCGTCTTCTATTCATTGCTCCAGGCGATTCCGGCGGGCCGGATCGGCGAGCTCTTCCTGGAGCGGGGGTTCGTTCCGGTCCTGATCACGACCGCCTCGGCCTGGGCGCTGCTGCTGATCGGCGCACGCTGGGCGCGTCTCCGCTCCGAGACCCGGATCCTCGGGGTCGATCTCTTCGCCGCCGAGTCCGAGACCGGGATCCGGCCCGAGCGGGCGGGTGCGCTGCGGCGCGAGCTCGCGACCCGCGCCGGCGAGTCCGCCGATGCCTTCCTGGTGGCGCGCCTCGATCGCGCGCTCCGCCAGTTCGAGGTGCGGCCACGGATCTCCGCGGTTCAGGGATTCCTCGCCTCCGAGTCCGCCGCCGACGAAGGACGTGTCGACGCGAGCTACGCCCTCGTGCGCGTCTTCGTCTGGGCCGTCCCGACCCTCGGCTTCATCGGCACCGTCCTCGGCCTCGGCGCGGCGGTGGGCGGCTTCTCCGAGAGCCTCGAGAGCGCTGCGAGCCTCGAGGGGTTGAAGGCGTCGATCGGGTCGGTGACGGGAGGGCTTGGAATCGCGTTCGATACGACCCTGCTCGCCCTCGTCCTCAGCATCGTGATCATGTTCCCAGCGAGCATCGTCCAGCGCATGGAGGAGGGGCTCGTCGGCGCGGTCGACGACTACTGCGCCGAGTGGCTGGTCCCGCGTCTGCGCGAATCCGGTGGCGGTGAAGACGAGACGATCGCTGCAGTGGCCCGCAAGCTCCTCGAGCAGGTCGGCGCCTCGAGCAGTGGGGCGGACGTCTAGGCGATGGCGCGTCGTGACGGCCTGCCGTCCGCGCTCTTCCCCTTCATGAGCGTGCTGGCGTGTACGATCGGCGCGCTCGTCGTGCTCCTCGCCGTGATGGCCCTGGCCGCGGTCGACACGAGCCGCAGCGCGCAGACCGAGGGGCAGCAACGTCGCGAAGCGCTCGCCGTCGAGCGCGCCCGCTTCGAGGCCGAGCTCGCGGAAATCGAGCGGGCGGTCGAGCGATGGGAAGACGTGGACCGCGCGATCCCGGCGCTCGGTCTCGCGCCCGACGCGGATCTCGAGGCGATCACCGACCGGCTGCGGGAGGCGGCGCGGGCCGAGGCGATCGACGAGGCGCTCGCCGCGGCCCGGACGGAGGCCGAGCAGATCGATGCGGAGCGGGGCGACGTCGAGACGAGCCTCGCGGTCCTCGAGTCGCGACGGGAGACGCTGCCCATCCTGATCGATCCGACGGATCTCTCCGGACGCTGGCAGCCCTTCTTCATCGAGTGCGACGACGGCGGGATCACCGCGCTCCGCGTCACGGACGACTTCCGCTACTTCGTGCCCGCGGACGCGATCGCGCGGGACGGGGATTTCGGCCGCTATCTGCGCCGGGTGAGCGCGGAGCCGTCGGCGCTCCTGGTGCTGCTCGTGCGGCCGGACGGGTTGCCCACCTCGCGCGCGACCGTTCGTGTCGCGCGGGAGGCCGGGATCCGGGTCGCGCGGCTTCCGCTGCCCGGCGACGGCGAGCTCGACTGGCGATTGCTGCGTCGCTCGGAGGCGGCGCCTTGAGGGCACGGGCAGGGGAGCGCCGATGAGGCGGCGGGCCCTCGCGGACAATCTCGGACCGCTCGTCGACACGTTGTCGAACGTGGTGGGCATCCTCGTGATCGTGCTCGCCCTGACGCAGATCGAGCTCGGCGGCGCCCTCGACCGGGTGCTCCGGCGCCAGGCCGAGCAGCTCGCGGCGGAGCAGGATTTCGTCTCGTCGATTCCGGAACGACAGGGCGCGCTGGAGGCCCGGACGGAGGCGCTCGCGGCGCGCGGCCTGCGCGTGGACGCGGAGGCGGTCGCGCTGGCGGACGAGATCCTCGACGCGATCGACGACCTCGGACCGGCGGCTCGCATCGACGCCGAGGGCGTGTCCGAGAAGCTCGCGCGGCTGTCTACGCTTCGTCGGGAGAATCTCGACGCGCGGCGCGCCCTCGACGATCGGCGCGTTCGCGAAGACGCCCTCCGGACCGTCGCGAAGGAGCGCGTCGCCCGCCTTCCCGACCCCCGGGTCGAGCGGGGACTCGAGTCCTGGGTGCTCGTCCGGCACGGCCGGGTCTTTCCCGTCGATCGCAAGGCACTCTTCGATGCAGGCACGAACGCCCTGGCCCGCCTGCTCAAGGCCGATGCCTCGGGTGGCGCCTTTCGGCAGGACGAGTTCGAGTCGGCGGCGCTCTATCTCCGCAAGCGGCGCGTCGGGAGCGACGGATTCCGCTGGCTCCTCGAGCCCGGCCGTCCGAACCGCGTGCGGCTCGACTGGCCGCCCGCGGATCGGGGCATCGAGCCCGCGCGGCTCGCGACCAGCGAGGTGTGGCGCCAATGGCTCGCGCGCCGACGGCCCGGTCGGGACTTCGTCCGGTTCCACGTCTGGAACGACAGCTTCGAAGCCTATGGCACCGCCCGGCAGGCGACCGAGGCCGCGGGGCTCGGCGCCGGCTGGGTCGGGTACACCGCCGACAGCGAGTACCGGATCGGGCTCAGCTTCGGAACCCGCCCGCCGGAAGAGCGCGACATCCTCGTCGATTGAGCTCGCCCGGAAGACGATCGAAGGCTGCGCGGCAGCGTCGTGACGCGCAGCACACCTCGCTCCGCCCCACGCGGTCGACAGGCTAGGCAGCCCCGCGAAAAGCGCGTATAAACAGAGACCGCCTCGCGGCGGCGGCGCAGCGAGCGCGACCGTCGTCTCGGGGCGTTCCGCGCGTCCGGGGCGGGCCGCGAAGCGCGAGCCGGGAACAGCCGGCAATCGCCGAGTCAGGGGGGCAGCCAGCGATGGACGATCGGCCGGACGAGGTCGTTCGAGAGGAGCTCGAAGCGCTCGAGGACGTCTCGCGGAGGCTCGCTGCGCTCCCGCCGGCGAAGACCGCGAGCGAAGCGCCGATCGTCAAGGAGCTCGAGCGGATCCGCGAGCGGCTGCTCTCGGGGGACGAGAACAAGGACCTCTCGGCGCTGACCGAGCAGTACCACAATCAGTCCGCGATCCTGAACCAGCTCCGCCGAGCGGGCCAGGCGGTCCAGGTCGATGCGGCGTCTCCGTACTTCGCGCACCTGCGGCTCGAAGAGGAGGGCCGACGGCGCGACCTCTTCCTCGGCCACACGACCTGCCTCGAGAAGGGGCTGCGCATCGTCGACTGGCGGGACGCCCCGATCAGCAAGATCTTCTACAGCTACCGTCAGGGCGAGGAATTCGACGAGGAGATCTCCGGGCGCGAGCGCTCGGGGGAAGTGCTGGCCCGCCGCATGGTACGGATCCGGGACGGCGTACTCGAGCGCGTGCAGGCGCCGGAAGGGGACTACAGCCTCGATGCGGCGATGCCTTCCGGCTGGCGTCGCAACGAGACGGGGACGCCGAAGCTCGCGGGCGGCGAGGCCGCGGCGCTCCGCTACGACGCGGACAGCCTCGACCTCACGCGAAGGATGGGCGAGGGGCGGATGGGCGAGGCGCTTCGCGCCGACAAACATCTCCCCGAGATCACGAGTCTGATCGACCCGACCCAGTTCGACCTGATCACCCGGCCGGCCGCCGGCTACCTCGTGATCCGCGGGAGCGCGGGATCCGGCAAGACGACGGTGGCCCTCCACCGGATCGCGTACCTCGCCTACGCCGACGAGCGGATCGACGGGCCGGATACGCTCGTGGTCGTCTTCTCGCGTGCGCTGGCGCGCTACGTCGCGCACGTCCTCCCCTCCCTGGGACTGGAAGGCGTCCGGATCACCACCTATCGCGACTGGATCCTCGAGGAACGCAAGCGCCACTTCCCGCGCCTTCCGAACGCGCAGCGCGAGGACACGCCCGCCGTCGTCCAGCGCATCAAGCTCCACTCCGCGCTCGACGTCGCCCTCGAGAGACAGGTCGCCCGGGTGCCCGGTGGCCGGACCGTCGACCAGGCGACGGACGACTGGGCGAGCGTGCTCACGCAACGGCGGCTGCTCGGGGACGTCTTCGCCGAGGTGGCACCCGGGGCCTTCAGCGACAGCGAGCTCGACCGATTCGTGGACTGGAATCGCCGGCGCCTCGAGGCGATCTCGGAGTTCCAGGCGGGGGACGAAGAGGCGGACGCCGGCCTCGACGCGGAGGACGATGCGCTCCTCCTTCGCGCTTGGCAGCGCAGGATCGGCCCGCTCGAGCGCGGCAAGCGCCCGCTCCGGCTTCGTCACATCGCGATCGACGAGGTCCAGGACTTCGCGCCGATCGAGGTGCGCGTGCTGCTCGAGTGCATGGAGCGCGAGTCGAGCATCACGCTCTCGGGCGATACCCAGCAGCACCTGATGGAGAACTCCGGCTTCACGAGCTGGACCGGCTTCTTCGAAGAGCTGGGGCTCGGAGGCGCCGAGATCGAGACGCTCAAGGTCAGCTACCGATCCTCGGAGCAGGTCATGCGCTTCGCGACGTCCCTGCTCGGAAATCTGCAGGAAGACGAAGAAGTCGTGACCACGCGGTCGGGGCCGCCGGTCGAGCTCTTCCGGATGACCGATCGTGGCGCCTGCGTCGCGTTCCTCTCCGACGTGCTCCGGGACCTGATGGCGACGGAGCCCCTGGCGAGCGTCGCGGTGCTGACGCCGAACGAGCACGCGAGCGACCTCTACTACGAGGGGCTCGCGCGGGCGGAGCTGCCGCGCTTGCGGCGCATCCGCGACGGGGAGTTCCCCTTCAAGGCGGGCATCGAGGTCACCGAGGTCACCCAGGTGAAGGGCCTCGAGTTCGACTACGTGATCGTGCTCGACGTCGATGCGAAGCACTACCCCGACACGCCGGCCTCGCGGCGCCAGCTCCACGTTGCCGCGACCCGCGCCGTCCATCAGCTCTGGATGACGAGCGTGGGGACGCCGTCGCCCCTCGTGGAGGAGGTCACCGCGCGATGAGCGACCCGGCTCTCCCGCACGGCGGCGAGATCTGCAACACTCTCGGATCCGCGCCGGGGCCACCCCCCGCTCGGCGCCGAGAGGATCCCCGATGAGCTCCCCGTTTCGCCGCGGCGACCGCGTCCGCGTGATCAACCCGAACCACGAGTACACCGGCGCCCGAGGGACCATCGCGGACGCGCCGAGCAGCCAGGCGCCCGGCGTCGCGGTGCTGGGACACCAGGTGGCGATCGACGGCGAGAACGGGGTGACCCGCCCCTTCCTGGTGGCCGATCTCGAGCCGCTGCGCGCGGTCCGGTCCGGCGGGCGGCGCCGCGCGGAGAAGCCGGCGCAGACGGACTCCCGGCGCGCCGACTGAACCGTCGCCTGCGGGCGCTCGGCGAGGGAACCGTCACCGTCGCCTGCGGGCGCTCGGCGGAACGGCGCGCTTCCCCGGCCTGCCGGCACGGTGCTTCGCAGAGCGGGAGAGGCGCATCGCATGATCGATCGAATCCGCATCCGTCCGCGGGGACAGGGACTCTTCGAGATCACGGATCAGGTGGCGGAGACCGTCGCGCACGCGCGGATCGGTGACGGGCTCTGCACGCTCTTCGTGCAGCACACGTCGGCCAGCCTCGTGATCCAGGAGAACGCGGATCCGTCCGCGCGGCGGGACCTCGAGCGCTGGCTCACGCGCCTGGTGCCCGAGGACGACGCGCTCTTCACGCATACCCTCGAAGGGCCGGACGACATGCCGGCCCACGTGAAGGCGGCGCTGACGGCGACGTCGCTCTCGATTCCCGTCGCCGACGGACGCCTGGCGTTGGGGACCTGGCAGGGCATCTATCTCTGGGAGCACCGCCACGCCCCGGGGCCCCGAACCGTCGTCGTCCACGTCGCCGGCGACTGAGCGACGGACCTCCGGCTAGCCCGCCGCGGGCTCCCGGCGGCCGGCGCCCGTGTCGTCGAGGATGCGGACCTCGACCTGCGTGCGCCGCGCGTCGACGTGTTCGCGGAGCACGCGCCGCGACTCCTGCTCGATCCAGTCCTCGAGGACCCGGGTGCGGATCTCCTCGAGGGGTGGAATCCGGCTCTCGACGCGATCGTGGATCCAGACGAGGTGCTGGCCGAAGGCGCTCTCCACCGGCCCGAGCCAGGTTCCCGTCTCCGCCTCCGCGACGCCGTCCGCGAAGCTCGGGCCGAGCCGCGCGACGATCCGGTTCGGGCTGGCGCCGCGCAGACGATGGCCCGCGAGGAAGGGGTCCCCCAACGCGATCGCGGCCTCGGCCTCGAGCGACTCCCGCCGCACTCGCGCCAGCAGCTTCGTCGCGTCCGCGACGGTCGCGTCGCCACGTCGATCACGGGACAAGTAGACGTGCGAGAGATCCAGCAGCGGCGGCTCCCGCCAGCGCTCCGCCGTCGTCTCGTAGTGGGCCTCGAGGGTCGCGTCGTCCGGCGGCTGGGCGCGCACGCCGGCGCGGAGGATCGCCTGGACACGATCGATGAGACGGCGCTGGACGACGGTGTCGCTTCGATCCATGCCGAGCTCGATGGCGCGTTCGATCAGCTCCGCCTCGCTCGCGTCGCTCTCGCCCTCGAGAAAGCGCATGTTGAGGAGCAGCCGCTGGCGGACGACCGAGTCGACCTCGTGCAGCCCGATCGCGAAGGCCTGCTGGAGCCAGAGCGCTTCGTCCACGACCTGCCGCTCGATCGACTGCGCTTCCTCGGGGCTGGGCGCGCGCCCCATCTGCTGCCGGTACACGTCGATCCGCTCCTCGATCGCGCTCCGCTGCACCTCGACGACGGGCACCTCGGCCGTATCGGAGCCGATCGACTGGAACGCGTAGAAGAGTCCGCCGAGCAGCAGGAAGTGGAGGAGGGGAGCGCGAAGCAAGGAGATCCTCTCGTCGTCGATCGGGCGTCGAAGGATCGGCCGATCCGCGGGCTCCGGAGGCTACCGTACCCGGATGGCTGAATCCCGATCCGACCCGCGCCCCGTCCACCCGAATCTCGAGCTGATCGACCGGTACTTCGCGGCCGTCGCGAGCGGCGATCCGGAGATCGGGGATCTCTTCACCGACGACGTGGTCTGGCGGACGCCCCAGAGCTCGCCGATGCCGGGGCCCTGGGTGGGAAAGGACGCCGTGCTCGCGGGCATGGGAGGCGGCGTGGATCTCTACGCAGCCGGCTCCCTCGACATCCGGCCGACGGCGCGGGCGGCCTCCGACGAGCATGTCTTCGTCGAGATGACGATGACGGCGACGACGGCGAAGGGCGCCCCCTACGAGAACCAGTACGTCTTCGTCTTCACGGTTCGCGACGGCCGGATCGCCGAGATCCACGAACACCTCGACACGCACTATGCCCAGCGCCGCCTCTTCGATCCGGTCGGGCAGTCGTCGCCCCTGGACGACTAGCGGCCGGGGTCCACCGGTCTAGACTGCGTGCCCGCACGCCGCCACGTCCTCGGCGGCCACAGGAAGGCTCCATGTTCCGAAATCGCCTCGCTCCGATTCTCGCCGTCGTCTCGCTCTCGTTCGTCGCCGGTTGTGGTGACTCGGGCTCGGTCGCGCCGAACGAGAGCGACGTCGTCGCCGGCTGGGACAGCTACGGCGGTGATGCGGGCGGGCGGCGGCACTCGGTGCTCGATCAGATCACCCCGGAGAACGTCTCGAACCTCGAGGTGGCCTGGACCTACAACCACGGCGACATCCTCGGTGGCACCCTCGGCGAGGTCGGGGCCCACGGCACGCCGGCGTCGACGACCTTCCAGAACACCCCGATCCTGGTCGACGACACCCTCTACGTCTGCTCGCCCTTCAACAAGGTGATCGCGCTCGACGCGGAGACCGGCGAGGAGCGCTGGAAGTACGACCCGAAGGTGAGTCTCGCAGGGCAGTATCTGCTCAACTGCCGCGGTGTGAGCGCGTGGACCGATGCCCGTGCGCAGCCGGGGGCACACTGCGCGACGCGGATCTTCACGGGGACGATCGATGCGCGCCTGATCGCTCTCGACGCCCTGACCGGCGAGCCTTGCCCGAATTTCGGCGAGGACGGAACGGTCGACCTCACGGAGGGGATCGGCGAAGTCGGTCCCGGCGAGTACGGCGTCACGTCGCCGCCGGTCGTGCTCGGCGATCGGATCGTGACCGGGTCGATGGTCCTCGACAATCGGCGGGTCGACGCGCCGAGCGGCGTCGTCCGCGCGTACTCGGCGCGGACCGGGAAGCGATTGTGGGCCTGGAACGCGCTCGTGCCCGGAGAGGTCACGACCCGGACCGGTGAGTACCGTCGTGGGACCTCGAACGCCTGGACCGCGCTGTCGGCGGATCCCGTGCGCAATCTGATCTACGTCCCGACCGGGAACACGAGCCCCGACTACTACGGCGGTCACCGCGACGGCCTCGACTACTACTCGAGCTCGATCATCGCCCTCGACGGCGATTCCGGCGAGGTCGTGTGGAACTTCCAGACCGTTCACCACGACGTCTGGGACTACGACATCGGCGCGCAGCCGGTGCTCTTCGACTTTCCGACGGAGGGCGGGACGCGTCCCGGCGTGATCGCCGCGACCAAGATGGGGCATCTCTTCTTCCTCGACCGCGGTACGGGCGAGCCGCTCCTCCCGGTCGAGGAACGGCGCGTGCCGCGGCGCGGCGTGCCCGAGGAGACGGAGCTCTCGCCGACGCAGCCCTTCCCGGTCAAGCCGCCGCCGCTCCACCCGGACCGACTCCGGCCGGAGGACGCCTTCGGCTTCACGCCCTGGGAGAAGGCCGCCTGTCGAGAGATCATCGAGGCCGCGCGCTCGGAGGGGATCTTCACGCCGCCGAGCACCCAGGGCACGATCCAGTACCCGGGCATGGTCGGCGGTCTCAACTGGGGCTCGCTCTCGGTGGACCAGGGACGGGGGATGCTCGTCGTCAACACGCAGCGGATCGCGACCTACATCCGGATGGTGCCGCGGGCCGAGTACGACGCGATGGTCGAGGCGAACGGGGGCGAGGAGCCGGCCTTCGGCTTCGAGCCCCAGCTCGGCACGCCCTATGCCCTCGAGCGCTACCCGCTCCTCTCGCCGATGTTGGGCGCGCCCTGCAACCCGCCGCCGTGGGGAACCCTGGTCGGCGTGGACCTCGCGACCGGCGACGTGCGTTGGGAAGTGCCGCTCGGCAACGCGCGGGACCTCGCACCGTGGCCCATCTGGTGGTTCCTCGGCGATATCGGTGTGCCGAACCTGGGCGGGCCGATCACGACCGCGAGCGGCCTCACGTTCATCGGGGCGACGACGGACGCCTACGTGCGCGCCTTCGCGACCGAGACGGGCGAAGAGCTCTGGAAGGCGCGGCTCCCCGCCAGCGCGCAGGCCACGCCGATGACGTATCGCCTCGACCCGGACGGCAAGCAGTACGTCGTGATCGCGGCCGGCGGACACATGCTCCTCGGCACGAAGCCGGGCGACGCGCTCGTCGCCTACGCGCTGCCGGACTGAGTCCCGGGGCGTCGATCCAGCGCGCGCCGCGTCAGTCGAGCACGCAGAAGCGAGAGCGGCGCACGCCGTCCTTCAGCCGGCGGCAATCGAAGCCGAGCTCGCAGGGCAGGGGGACGAGATCGCCGGTGACGGTGTTCTCGAGGACCATCTGCGTTCGGAAGCGCTGCGCCTGCGCGCCCGCGCCGAGGCCCGGGCCGCGCGTCGCGCCGGTCTCCTGGCGGGCGGCGTAGCGCACCTCGTAGTCGAAGCCGCGCAGCGCGTCGATCTCGAGGCGGCACTCTCCGATGTGGAACACGCCGTCGAGCATGTCGCTGACCTTGCGCAGGTGGCGACGCACGCGGTAGCGGATGGCATGTCTTCCCGGTGCGAGCACGAGACCGGTCGCGTCGACCGCCGTTCCGTCGACCTCGAGGAACTCGACGGCGGGCCCGGCTTTGACCTCGACCTCGTGCCCCGCTCGCAGGGACCCGTCACGGGGCCGTAGGTCGAGGCGCGTGCCCGCCGGCGACGTGCAGGCGAGGGCGAGCACCAGCAGGAACAGAGCGGTCGACGTGAGGGCGTACGAGACGGGGAGGGAGGACACCTTCGGCGGACCGTGGGCTTCGCTCCGGGTTACCGGAGTCCGCCCTTGTCGAGGAGCTGCGAGAGGGCCGTGGCAGCGGGATTGTTCAGCCAGATGGTGTGGTCCGCCGGGAGCTGCCCGCGATCGACCATGCGGTTCATCACGCGAACGACGATGGCCGCGTAGCGCACCCCGCCCAGGATCTCGTGATAGAACGTGTCGGGCACCGGCTCGCCAGCGAGCTCCGCATAGAGCGCGCGCGCCTCCTGCCGCGTCGGCTCGCCGGCCGGGCGCTCGTTGCCGATCGCTTCGTGCATCGTGCGATCGAAGAGCATCCACCAGCCGACGTCGATCTCCTTCGGCGCCACGGCGATGTTCTCGAAATCCGTGATCGCGTGGACCTCGTTGTTCCGGAAGATGATGTTGCCGGGGCGCGAGTCGCCCCAGGACAGCGCCGGCGGGAGGTCCGTCGGGAGGTTCTTGCGCAGCCACTCGATGCCGATCTCGAAGTCTTCGTGGACCCGGTCGCCGAGCTCGCGGCGTCCGTAGCTCTCCCAGACGTCGATCTGCCGCTCGACCGAAGGCGTCGCTCCGGGCGCGACGAGCCAGTCGAAGCCGGCGTCCTGCCAGTCGATGGTGTGGAAGTTCACCATCTGCTGCATCGCGCGCCGGTAGATCTTCCGGCGCTCGTCGGGACTCGCGTCGAAGAAGAAGCCCGCCTGGGTATACGGCGGATCCTCCGTCATGACGTCGCCGCCCGCGAACTCCATCACGAAGAAGGGCTGGCCGAGGATGCTGGGATCGGCCTCGTAGCCGAGCGGCTTCGCCAGCGGGACCTTGCCGGTCTTCTCGAGCAGCTCCATCGACCGGTATTGGATCTCGATCTCGACGTCGAGGCCGGGCGCCTGCTGCGGATAGATCGCGGGCTCCGGATTCTCGATCCGCAGGCAGACCTTCTCCTCGACCCGCTGGCCGTCTCGCGTGTAGGCGAGCGGAACGAAGACCGTCTTCGCGGAATAGCCGGACTTCGGGACCTCGAAGGGCGCGACCTCGAGGTCTTCCACGTCCGTCCACTTCGATGCGAGCCAGTCGCGGAAGGGCGCGCGGAGCGCTTCGTCGTCGCTCGCGTGGCCGAGCGGGTTTACGTTCGCGATCTCTTCGCTCATTCAGGGATACTCCGAAGCTGTCGTCCCGGCTCGTCGCGGGCGGGTGGCGATTCTGGCATACCCGGCGCGCCTCCGGGAGCCGCAGAACGAGGCGCGGTCGGGTCTTTCCTGCCTTCATTCGCGTGCGACCGACGAAGCCTCTCCGGACCCTGATTCCGGTGTTTTTCCGCGCGCTTCACTCTTGTACTCTCGAGTCGATTCTGGGATGTCGGCCCGAGGCCCGATCGAGGTCTCCCGCTCGCATCGAGGAAAGGCTCCGATGAACGTGCCCAACGCCTTTTTGGCCCTCTCCATCGTGGGCCTTCTCCTCAGCCTCGCCGTCGTGCCGCGCGTCCGGATCGTGGGCGGATTGCTCGTGCCGACCTTCGTCGTCGGCTGGCTCCGGGGCGAGCTGGTGCTCTGGACCCTCGCGATCGAAGCCGCGGTCACCGCGATCTTCGTCTCGTACGGAGCCCTCGAGGCGCCGACGGGACAAGCGGGGCTGGTGCTCACCCTCGCGTCCTGGGGGCTGCTCCTCGTAGCCCATCGAAGGAGCGTGGCGGCGGGCGGCACCTTCGCCGCGGCCCTCGCGCCGGAGGGACTCTCCGTCGATCGCGTCGTCTCGGCCTTCCACGGGTTCCCGAATCCGTTCGGCTTCGCGCATCCCGACGTGAAGCGCCTCTACGACATCCCCTACGGCGAGTCGCTCCCGGGAGACAAGGGCGGGCGAAACCTCCTCGACCTCGTCGTGCCCCGGGCGGCAGCGCCCGGCGACCGGCGGCCAGTGCTCCTACAGGTCCACGGCGGGGCCTGGATCATCGGCGACAAGCGCGAGCAGGGGCGCCCCCTCATGCGCGAGATGGCGTCGCGCGGGTGGGTCTGCGTCGCGATCAACTATCGGCTGAGCCCGAAGGCGACGATGCCGGATCAGATCGTCGACGTGAAGCGGGCGATCGCCTGGATCCGCGAGCACATCGCCGAGTACGGGGGCGACCCCGACTTCGTCTGCATCACCGGCGGCTCCGCAGGAGGCCACCTGTCGTCCCTCGCCGCGTTGACCGCCAACGATCCGCGCTTCCAGCCCGGCTTCGAGCAGGTCGACACCCGTCTCGCGGCCGCGGTGCCCTTCTACGGCGTCTTCGACTTCCTCGATCGCGCCGACGATCGCAAGCTCGGCAAGATGGCGGACGCGCTCGGGCCGCTGGTCTTCAAGTGCAGCCCCGACGAGAATCCGGAGCTCTGGGAGTCGGTCTGCCCGCTCGGGCGCGTGCACGCGGAGGCGCCGCCCTTCTTCGTGATCCAGGGCTCCCACGACAGCCTGGTGATGGCCGAGGAAGCCGTGACGTTCGTCGCCGCGCTCCGCGAGAAGAGCAACGCCCCGGTCCTCTTCGCGGAGCTCGAGGGGGCTCAGCACGCGTTCGAGATCTTCCAGTCGCCGCGCACGGAGCACGCCGTCCTCGCCGTCGCGGCCTTCCTCGAGAAGGTTCGAAGCGAGGGGCAGGCCGGCGCCTAGCGCCTTTCTGCCGAGCGCCCGACCTCGCCGAACGGCCCCGCGTCGTCCGCCCCGACTGCTAGGCGGAGACGAGCCCCGCGCTCGTCATGAGCGGAAAGTCTGCGTAGCCGCGGATGCCGGGCTCGGCGCCCCGGCAGAGGTGCGGGATCGCGTTGATCGCCGGCATCGCCGTGATGATCATGCCGAGCTGCATGAAATCCTCGAAGCTCTTCGCCTCGAAGCCCTTGGGCGGTCGGATCTCGAGCTTCGTCCGGACCTCCGGCTGCCCGTCGACGCGGACGAGGTAGCCGTGCTCGAGGGGCCAATCGGGCTCCATGTGCTGGCCCATCTTCCAGAGCACGCGCAGCTCGATGACGGAGCGGCCGCCGACGAGACCATGCCAGCTCGCCTTGACGCCGGCGACGCAGCCTTCGTCGATCCGCATGAAGCCGAGGTCGTGGTCCTCGGTCGCGACGGCGAAGTCCGATTCGCAGCGCACCTCGTCGAGATCGACCGCGAGCGCGTCGGCCATCATGTAGACGCCGTCACCGAAGACCGCGGTTCCCCTCTCCACCATGTCGTGCAGGCCGGGATGATCGATCGGATGGCCGAAGCCGACGCTCTGCTGGGTCTCGGCGGAGGCGTAGCCGGTCGCGTCGACGGATTCGGTCACGGTGATCTTGTCGACGCGGTCGCAGATTCCGGCCGAGACCAGGCCGAGAAGGTTCGCGAAGCCCGGGTTCATGCCCGAACCGAAGATCGCCGCCTGGCCCTTGTCGCAGGCCCGGGCGATGCGCGCGCGGGCTTCCTCGCCGAGTCCGTGGCCGGTGATGAACGCGGCGGTGGTCGCGATGTGGATGCCGCTCTCGAGGAGGCGGCACATCACGTCGACGTCGGGCCAGAGCGGGTTGTAGGAGACGCAATCCGGCGCGAGCGCGATCAGCGCGTCGACGTCCCGGGTCGCCTGGATTCCGAGCGGCTCGATCCCGGCCAGGGTGCCGACGTCCTGACCGACCTTGTCGTCGCCCCAGGCATAGCAGCCGACGAGCTCGAGCTCGGGGTGGGCGGCGATCGCGCGGACGGACCGGCGACCGACGTTCCCGGTCGTCCATTGAACGACGCGATGGGGCATGACTCGTCTCCTCGGGATCGTGGGGCGAAAATCGTGGGACCGCCCAGTCTAGGTCCACGGGCGGCGAATCGAAACTCGACGTCGCGGCGGGAGACGACGCGCATGGCTACCGTGCGCGGCATGGACATTCGACTCGACGGCAAGGTCGCCATCGTCACCGGCGGCTCGCGTGGCATCGGCAGGAGCATCGCGCAGGTCTTCTCCGACGCGGGCGCGCAGGTCATGATCACTTCGCGCTCGGAAGAGAGCTGCCGGGAAGCCGCCGAGGCGATCGGCGGCGCGGTCGCCTACGAAGCCGGTCACATCGGACGGGACGAAGACGCGGACCGGGTCGTGCAGTCGACCCTCGACCGCTTCGGTCGCATCGACGTCCTCGTGAACAACGCCGCCACGAATCCCTACGCGGGGCCCACGATCGAAGCGCCACGCGCCGCCTGGGACAAGACGTTCGATACGAACCTGACCGCGCCGCTCTTCTGGACGCAGCGCGTCTGGAACGCGTGGATGAAGGAGAACGGCGGCGCCATCGTGAACATCGCGAGCGTGGGCGGGCTGGCGACGAGTCCGATCCTCGGTGTCTACGACATCACGAAGGCGGCGATGATCCACATGACGAAGCAGCTCGCGGCCGAGCTGGCGCCGGGGGTCCGCGTGAACTGCCTCGCGCCGGGCCTCGTGAAGACGGATTTCGCCCGCGTGCTCTGGGAGAAGGGCCGGGGCGAGAAGGTCGCGAAGAACTACCCGCTCCACCGCCTCGGCGAGCCCGAGGACGTCGCGGGCGCCGCGCTCTTCCTCGCGGCTGCGAGCGCGCGCTGGATCACCGGCCAGACCTGGGTGCTGGACGGCGGCGGGCTGATCAAGTTCGAAGACGCGGGCTGATCCTCCGGCTCGGGGCGCCCGCCGGGTCCGTCGTTGGCCCGTGTGCCGAGGCTTCGGGCCAGTCCGGCGTCAGCGGCCGGGGCGGGTCGGATCGGCGACGACCTGGACGAGCTCGAGACGGACGCCATCGGGGTCGGTCACGTAGCAGAGGTCCGATTCGAAGGCGTCGTTGCGGATGCGGGAGCCTTCGACGAGGGCGCCGCCGTGGGCTTCGACGCGCTCGATGGCGGCGTCGAGGTCGTCGACGCGCAGGGCGAAGTGGGTCAGGCCGAGCCGATTCATCGGCCGCGCCTTCGCCTCGCCGATCACGCCCGGCTTCGGGTACGAGAGGAGCTCGATCCGGAAGCCCTCGCGGTCGAGGTAGATCGCGTCGAGACGCATGTCCGAGGGCAGGTCGAGCATCGTGGCCGTCGGCTCGCCCTCCACCGTCAGCTCGGGGCCTTCGCTGAACCCGAGGCCATCGCGGTAGAAGCGGATCGAGCGAGCGAGATCCGCCACGCAGATCCCGATGTGCATCATGTACTTCACGCCGCTGCTCACGCCGGTGCCTCCAGTCGGGTTCCGTCCTTCGCGACGAGGACGAAGACGGGGATCTCGCGATGGCCGGAGGCGCGCTCCTGATAGGCGAGGTAGACCGGAGAGCGCTCGGTGATCGTCTTCCACAGCGGGTCGCGGGCCGAGCCCTCGAGCAGGTGGACGTCGACCGGGATCTCGCGCCGCTGGTACCAGATCCGCGCCTCCGGGCTGGCCCTCAGGTTGCGGGCCCAATGCGGATCCGTCGGCATCCCGCCACGAGAGCCGACGATCGCGACGGCGCCGGGAATCACGTGATCGGCATCGAAATGCGGCAGGACCACGGTCCGTTCGCGCCCCGTCTTGCGTCCCCGCGTCGTCAACAGGATCGGCGGGTTGTAGTCGACGCCCTCGGAGCGGGCGAAGACCCAGGACACCGGGCTCTCGCCGGTGAAGCGGACGCACCAGCGATCGAGCGCGGCACCGAAGGGCGTGACCGCGAGGCGAACGGCGAGCTGTGAGAACTTCATGTCACTCCATGTCGTCGCTTCGGAGAGCGGCGGGAAGAGGGGGCGGTCAGGCCTTCGCCGCGCGTCGTCGGCCGAAGCGCTGGCGCGTCGTCTCGTCGGCGCCGGGGCCCGCTTCTCCGCGCAGGTCGCGTCGGGTGAGGGCACGGCCATCGGCCCCGCGCACGACGAGGGGATCGGGACGCTTCCCGGTCGTCCGTTCGCGGACGACGTAGGGCTCGTGGCCTTCGCCGAACACCCACCGGTCGCCCCATTCCCGGAGCGCGGTCAGGACGGGCAGGAGCGCTTCGCCCTTCGGCGTCAGCACGTACTCGAAGCGCTCGCCGTGGACGCCTTCGTCGACGCGCTCGAGGATCCCGTGCTCGACGAGCGCACGGAGGCGGGCCGCGAGGACGTTCTTCGAGATCCCGAGGTCGCGTTCGAAGTCCGCGAAGCGGCGCACGCCGAAGAACGCGTCGCGGAGGATCAGCATCGTCCAGCCGTCGCCGAGCGCGTCCAGGCTGCGCGCGATCGAGCAGTTGAGGTCTTCGAAGGAGGTTCGGGGCACGACTCGGAGTCTAGCGCGGGGCCGGAGAATATGGTTGCTTGAAAGGACCGGATTCGGCAGCCTCCGAAGCGTCGCGCCCCCGCCGGAGGATCTCCATGCCCGCACCGTCCGAACTCGAGTCGCCCGCCGCCCCGGAATGGAAGCCGACCGCGTGCATCCTCTGCGAGTGCAATTGCGGGCTCGAGGTCCAGCTCGGCGGCGAGGACGGGCGCCGCCTCCTGAAGGTTCGCGGCGACAAGGCGCATCCCGCCTCCGAGGGCTACGCCTGCGAGAAGCCCTCGCGCCTCGACTTCTATCAGAACGACGCGGGCCGGATCACGAAGCCGCTCCGTCGCCGGGACGACGGTCGCTTCGAAGAGGTCGACTGGGACACCGCGATCCGCGAGGTCGCGACGCGCCTCGCGGCGATCCGGGACGCGCACGGCGGCGACAAGATCCTGTACTACGGCGGCGGCGGGCAGGGGAACCACCTCCCGGGTGGCTATGCGCGGTCGACCCGCGCCGCGCTCGGGATCCGCTACGCCTCGAACGCGCTGGCGCAGGAGAAGACCGGCGAAGCGTTCGTCCTCGGCAAGATGATCGGCACGCTCTGTCGAGCGGACTTCGAGCACTGCGAGGTCGGCGTCTTCATCGGAAAGAACCCCTGGTTCTCCCACAGCCTCCCGCGCGCCCGGGTGACCCTGCGCGAGCTCGCGAAGGATCCGAGCCGGACGATGATCGTGATCGATCCGCGCCGGACGGAGACGGCGGACCTCGCCGACATCCACCTGCAGGTGAAGCCGGCGGGGGATGCGTGGCTGCTCGCGGCGATCTTCGCGGTGATCGTGCAGGAGGGGCTGCTCGACGAGGACTTCATCGAGGCGCGCGGCGAGAATTTCGATCAGGTGCGGCCGCACTTCGAGGCGCTCCCGATCGCGCAGTACTGCGAGGAGGCCGGCTGCCCCGAGGAGCAGGTGCGGGAGGCGGCGCGGGTGATCGCGAACGCGAGCAGCGTCGCGATGTTCGAGGACCTCGGCGTCCAGATGAACCGGAACTCGACGCTCGTCAGCTATCTCCACTACCTGATCGCGTTCGGCACCGGGAACTACGGCCGCAAGGGCTCGAAGTATCCCGTCAGCTCGCTCCAGCAGATCCTGCAGGCGGGGCCCGACAAAGGGGAGACGGCGCCGGTCACCGGGACGAAGATCATCAACGGTCTCGTCGCCTGCAACCGCATCCCGGACGAGATCCTGACGGACCATCCGGATCGACTGCGCGCTGCCTTCGTCGAGGCGGCGAACCCGGTCCACTCCCTCGCCGACTCCCGTCGCATGCGGGAAGCCTTCGAGGCCCTCGAATTCGTCGTGGTGGTCGACGTCGCGCTCACGGAGACCGCGCAGCTCGCGGACTACGTACTGCCGGTGGCGACGCAGTTCGAGAAGGCGGAAGCGACCTTCTTCAACTTCGAGTTCCCGAAGAACTACTTCCACCTGCGCACCGCGCTGATGGATCCGCCGGAGGGGCTCTTCTCGGAGCCGGAGCTCCATGCGCGGCTCGCCGAAGCGTGGGGAACGCTGAAACAGTCGCACGTGGACGCGCTCGCGGCGGCCTGGGACGAAGGCCGGGACGCGTTCCGGAACACCTTCTTCGACCTCGTGGGATCGGACGCGAGCTTCATGGGCAGCGCCCCCGCCACGCTCTACCGCGCGATCGGCGACGAGCTGCCGAAGGGGCGGGCCGAAGGCGCCGCCCTCTGGGCCATCGCCCAGATCGCCGCGACCAAGATCCCCGACTCGATCCGCCGGGCGGGCATCGACGGGCCGAACCTCGGCGACGCGCTCTTCGATGCGATCATCGGATCGGACCGGGGGCTCGTCTTCGCGGTCGACGAGTGGGAGGCGAGCCTCGGGAAGATTGGTCGCGAGGGAGGCCGGATCGACTTCGCGGTGCCGGAGCTCTTCGAAGCGCTCGACGGCCTGGCGACCAGCACGAGGATGCCGCGCAACCCGGATTTCCCGATGGTCCTGTCGGCAGGGGAACGGCGCTCGTTCACCGCGAACACGATCGTCCGCCATCCGGGCTGGCGGAAGAAGGGCGCCGACGGGGCGCTCGCGATCGCGCCCGCGGACGCGGAGCGACTCGGGCTCGCGGACGGCGGGCGGGCGAGGCTGTCCACGAAGCGAGGCTCCGTAGAGGTCTCGATCGCGGTCTCGGATCGGATGCAGCCGGGGCATTGCGCGCTCCCGAATGGAACCGGGGTCGCGCATGCCGATGCGGACGGAGTCGTCGGGGGCATCGCTCCGAACGAGCTGACCGCCAGCGAGGACTGTGACGATCTCGCCGGAACGCCGTGGCACAAGAGCACGGCGGCGCGCGTCGAAGCTCTCTAGACTGGGGCGGCACGAAGCGGAGGGACCGACCGGTGTTCACCGGGGCCGGACCTTCGCCGATCCGATCCGGTCCTCGTCCGGATCCGAGAGAGGAAGACCGCGCCATGCCGACCCGAGAAGAGCTCGCCACCTGGGCGAAGAACTACGCCGAACTCTGGAACGCCGGGGACAAGGAAGCCTGGATCGCGAACTGGCGGAAGCTCTGTTACGGCGACTTCAAGATGTGGGACCCCGTCGGCACGCCGCCCAAGTTCGACTTCGAGGGCTGCTGTCTCGAGCCCTACGACCTCTTCCAGCCCTCGCTGCAGATGTACATCGATCCCGAGACGCTCTTCGTCAACGGGAACGAAGTGAGCTTCGTAATGGCCAACACCTTCACCAAGGACGGCAAGAGCCAGGTCATGAAGTCGATCGAGAACTACCGCTTCGGAGACGACGGCAGCTGCGAGATCCGGACCTGGTACGACGTGCCGAGCGCGGACGACCCGATCTCCGGTCATCTCTTTGCGGAGTACCTGCCTGACGACAGCTAGGCGTCAGCGCTCGGCGCCGCGGACTTCGTATTCGTAGACCGGGGCTTCGACCGAGACCAGCGGCTCGACGACCCGGACGACTGCGGTCTCGCGCCCGGCGTCGGTCCGGCCGAAGTCGACGACGACGAAGCCCTCCGCGGCGTGCGCGAAGATCGTCTCGTCGATGTGCGTCACGGTCGAGACGCGCTCCCGTGCCCCGGCGCCGCTCACGACGTAGAGACCGGCCACGTCTCCGCTCTCGAGGAGCTGGAGGTTGTGGTCGTGTCCGGCGGCGTAGATCGCGGGCGGATGCGCGTGCATGACCTCCTGCGCCTGGGCGATCCAGTCCGCGTAGTCCGTCTCGTAGGTGTTGATCAGGCCCCCCATCATCCACCCCAGCGGCGTGACGATCATGTCCGCCACGAACCCGTAGGTGAGTCCGCCGTGGGGTCCCCCGGTCAGCATCGGGTAGTGGGAAGCGAGGATCACGTGATCGTCGGCGTGGCGCTCGAGTGCCTCGGCCAGACCTGCCAGGTGAAGCGCCTTGGGATCGTCTCCCGCGCCCTCGGGAAGCGGGCAATACTCGCGGATCCGCTCCTGGATCCAGGGCGTCGGATCGAGAGCGATGAACACGACTGCGGGCGTGTCGTCCGTGGCTTCGAGCAGGACCCGCGTGGTCGGGCCCATGCAGCCGTCCTTCGGAATGAACTCCGCGCTGCCGTCCTCCCAGCCGTCCACGAAGGCCTGCTGGTTCTGGATCGCCTTCGCGTTGTAGTTGCGCGGGAGCAGTCCCCAGTCGTGGTTGCCGGGGATCACGATCTTGCGGACGGCGGTCGCGGCGAGCTGCTGGCCGAGGATCGTCTCCCCGCGCTCGCGATCGTCGTCGGTGAGCCCTTCGTTGTAGATGTTGTCGCCGAGGAAGACGACGGACGCGGACGGGGCGCCGGTCGCCCAGACGTCGAGGGCGGCGAGGGTCGGGTCGTCTTCGAGGAAGTAGCCGGCATCGCCGATCAGCACGACGCGGTGGGCGACCTCGATCGCCGGAACGCGGGCGGAGGGCGGTGCGTCGTCGGCGAGCCAGGGCGGGCCGTCCGCGTCGTGGATCGGGCCGGAGAGGCGGTGGGCACATCCGGCCAGGCTCAGCGCGAGCGAGAGCGCGACGACGAAGCGGAGCAAGCGAAGGGGCATGGGGTCCTTTCGAGCGCCGAAGCGGGCGCGAGGGGAGGGCGGAGCGGCCGTCAGGCCCCGGCGTCCGTCTCGCCGAGCGCGCGACCCGCGAGATAGGCGAAGGTCATCGCCGGACCGATCGTCCCGCCGCCGCCGCCGTAGCTCGTGCCGGGGCTCCCCACGCCGGCGTTGTTGCCGGACGCGTAGAGTCCCGGGATCGCCTCGCCGAAGGGATCGAGCACCCGCCCGCTCGCGTCGATCCGCGCACCGCCGCAGGTTCCGAGATCCGCCGCGGCGATCTGGGCCCCGTAGAACGGCGCCTGCTCGAGCGGCGCGAGGGTGATCCCCTTGTCCGGCTGCCCGTAGCGGTCGTAGCTGCTCTCGCCGCGGTGGAAGTCGGGATCGCGCAGCTCGCGGGCGAACGCGTTGAAGCGGGCCACCGTTCGCGACAGAGCCGCCGGATCGATCCCCAGCTTGCGCGCCAGCTCGGGCAGGGAGGGCGCGCTCTCGACCCAGTCGGGAAGCGGCTGGTCCGCCGGCATCCCGGCGATCGTGCCCCGCTCCCGCGCGGCGCCGTCGAAGAGCAGGAACGCCGGCAGGTTGCGGTAGCCGAGCTCGCCCCAGTTCTCCCACGTGTGGTAGCTGCGCCAGGTCGTGTCGTAGTCCGCCGCCTCGTTCTGGAAGCGCTCGCCGCGTGCGTTCACGACGATCGAGCCGGCGGAGCGCTTCTCGATCTCCGCGTTCAGCGTGGCGCCCATGCGGTGCTCGACCAGCGGCTCGGCCTCGCCCACGTAGACGGTGATCCCCCAGACCTCGTTCATGTTGCGCAGATCGGCGCCGATCGCCTGCGCCATCTTGATCCCGTCGCCCTCGTTGCCCGACGCGCCCAGGGTGTAGGCCGACGGCCCGCGCAGGAAGTGCCGCTTCATCTCCGGGTCCCACTCGTAGCCGCCGGCGGCGAGGTGGACGCCGCGTCGGGCCCGGACCCGGAAGGCCCGGCCCTCGCGCTCGGCCTCGACGCCGACGACCCGGCTGCGCCCCTGGTCGTCGGGCGCGACGATCAAGCGCCGGACCGGCGTTTCGGTGAGGATCTCTCCGCCCGCGGCTTCGAAGCCCTGGCGGAAGCCTTCGATCAGCTCGGGGCCGAGGAGGCCTTCGCGCTCGACGACGGGCTCCACGCTGCGCCCCTTCTGGACGGCCCCCGGCCATTCGGGATGATAGTCGGCGTTGTCGCCCATGATCGTGGAGACGCGGAACGTGAGCGGCGTGTTGTCCTCGACGAAGCGGAGCATCTCGGGGGCGCCGTCGACGAAGGCTTCCAGCAAGGCGTCGTCCGCCTGCTGCATGGCGAGACGCGTGCAGTAGAGCAGCGCGTTCTCGCGGCTGTCCTCGATGCCTTCCGCGGCCATGCAGTGGTTGTTCGGGACCCACGCGACCCCACCCGAATGGCCCGTGCTCCCGCCGACGACCGATCGCTTCTCGAGCGCGAGCACCGACGCGCCCGCCGCCGCCGCCGCGAGGCCGCCGACGAGGCCGGTGCCGGTCCCGACGAGTACGACGTCGACTTCGCGATCCCAGTCCGGGCCGGAGGCGGAATCTTCCGGCGCGCAGGCGAGGGCGCTCGCACCGAGCGCGAGTCCCGAAGCCGTCGCCCCGAGGAAGCTTCGGCGGGAGAGCGACGAGGTCTCGGCGCGGGGCGTTTCGGGGGACTTCGGTCGCTCTTCGTGCTTCGCCATCGGTGCTTCCTCCTTGCGGTGCGGGCGGAGGCGGAGCGTAGTCGAAGAGCGCGAGGTGGGCCGGGGCCTCGCCGCGCCCGGTGAGGCGATTTGCGACACCGGGGGCGATACGTTTCCGAGATGACCCAGACGAACCCGGCGAGTGAGCCCTGTGGCCATCGGACCGTGAGCGAGGCGTCGATCCTGCAGTTCGGCGCGCTGACCGGCGACTACGCGCGGATGCACTTCGATCTCGACTTCGGCCCGGCGCAGGGCATGGGCGGCACGATCGCGCACGGCCTGCTCTCGGGGGCGTGGAGTCTCGGTGCGCTGGCCCAGCATGCACCGGAACGGCTCGCGATCGGGGAGGGCGACGCGTACGTGGCGGGCATGAGCGTCCGCTTCTCGCGTATGACGTACGTCGGAGATCTCTTCTCGCTGCGCTGGCGAGACGGGGAGACACCGGCGACGGAGGGACTCGCGGCCGACGGCCGCCTCGACACCGCGTTCGAGATCGTGAACCAGCGCGGCGAGGTCTCGACGACGGGCAGCGTCAGCGTGGTGCGCGGTGGGGGCGCGCTTCCGGGGCCGCCGGAGCCCCTCGAGATCGGACCCTGGTCGCGCGCCGACGCGCCGTCGCCGCTCTACGCCGACGACATGGTCGAGCGGGGACCGCGCGGCGAGAGCCTCGGACGAACGGTGACCGAAGCGGATCTCGTGGCCTGGACCGGCTTCACCGGCGAGCTCGACCCGGTCTACCTGCACGCGCCCTTCGCGCGAGCGGGCCGCTTCGGCGCCCGGATCGCGCCGCCGATGTGGACCTTCTGTCGCGGGTTCGGCGACTACCTTCGCGATCTGCTGTCGGTGTCGATGCCGTCGACGGGTTTCGCGGGACACCTCGGTGACCGATGGCGCTTCCTGGCACCGGTCTTCGTCGGCGACACGCTGCGGACGCGCCACCGGCCGGTCGCTTGGAAGCCGTCTGCGAGTCGTCCCGGCATGGGAATCGTCGAGTTCGCGCTGCAGATCGTGAACCAGCGCGACGAGATCGTGCAGGACGGTCGGGTCGTGATGATGATCGGCACGCGCCCGTAGGTCATGCGCACGGGGTGCGTCTAGCCGGGCCGGAACATTCCGATATCGTGTCGCCTCGCCGCGCAGAGCGGCGGGGAGGCCGTGGTTTCGATGCGACTGGATGGTAGACGGGTGCTCGTCCTCGGAGCGAGCTCCGGGCTCGGCAAGGCTTCCGCGCTCGAAGTGGCGCGCGAGGGGGGACGCGTCTGCGTCGCGGCCCGGCGGACGGATCGTCTGGCCGAGACCGTCGAAGCGGCGGGCGAGGGCGCCTTCGCGGTCCCGTGCGACGTCCGGGACGAGGCCTCCTGCCGGTCCGCCGTCGAGACGGCGGTCGACGGGCTCGGGGGGCTCGACGCGGTCGTCTACGCGCCGGGGATCTCGACCTTCGGACCGATCGAGGAGATCGGTGCGCAGGAATGGCACGACGTCTTCGCGACCAACGTCTTCGGCGTCTCCCTCGTGTTGAACGCGGCCATCGCACACCTGACCGCCACGCGAGGTCGCGCCGTGATCATCTCGTCGATCACGATCGACGACTCACCGCCGCGGCCGTACCAGGCGACCTACGGCGTGAGCAAGGTCGCCCTCGAGCGCCTCATCGAGGCCTGGCAGGGGGAGCATCGCGCCGTCGGCTTCACCGCGATCGCCTGCGGCGACACCCTCTCCGAGTTCGGACACGGCGTCGACGTGGAGCGCGTGATTCCCATCGTCCAGCAGTGGCAGGGACAGGGCTACCTCTACGGGCGGATGATGGATCCGTCCTCGATCGGCGAGCAGGTGGTGAACGCGCTCGCGGCCCGCGAGACGATCCGGCGGATCGCCATCACGCCGGCCTACCCCGAGGCCGTCGAAGAAAACGTGGCGGCGTCGGGCTTCGACGCCGTCGAACTCAACCGGGAGAAGGGCGCGTGACGAAGCGGATCGAGTATGCGGGGAGCGTTCACGACGAAGAGGAGATCGAGGCGGTCGTCTCCGTCCTGCGCGGGGGCGCGACGGCGCTTCGGCTCGGCAAGCACACGCGCGAGATGGAGCGTCTGGTCGCCGAGGCCTTCGGCAAGCGCCGGGGCGTGATGGTGAACTCGGGATCGAGCGCGCTCTACCTGGCCGTCGAGCTGCTCGGCCTCGAACCCGGCGACGAAGTCCTGACCGCCGCGCTCACGTTCTCGACGGACATCGCGTCGATCCTGCGCACGAACCTCGTGCCGGTCCTGGTCGACGTGACCGAGGACACCTACCAGATCGACGTAGACCAGATCGAGAGCGCGATCGGTCCGAAGACGAAGGCGATCCTCGCGCCGAACCTGATCGGGAACTGCCCGAATTGGGACGACATCCGCGCGATTGCGGACCGGCACGGACTCCAGGTGATCGAGGACAGCTGCGATTGCCTGGGCGCGACCCTCGACGGGACGCCGACGGGGACCCGCTCGGACATCACGGTCACCAGCTTCGCGCTCTCCCACATCATCACGGCGGCGGGAACCGGCGGCATGGTCTGCCTGGACGACGAAGCGCTCGTCGACCGCGCGCTCACGCTCCGTCGTTGGGGCCGGCGCTCCGAGCCCAAGTTCTTCGGCTCGCAGAAGGGGACCCGGACCTTCTTCAGCGACCTCGACGGCCTCGAGTACGACGACCTCTTCATCTTCGACGAGGTGGGATGGAACTTCGAGCCGAGCGAGCTCTCGGCGGCCTTCGGCTGCGTCCAGATGCGGAAGCTGCCGGAGAATCTCGCGCGACGTCAGCGCAACTTCGCGCTCCTGACGGAGATCCTCGCGAAACGCCCGGACGTCTTCGTGCTCCCGCGGATCACGCCGGGAATCGAGACCGCCTGGCACATGTATCCCTTCCTGATCCGTCCGGAGTCCGGCGTGCGCCGGGGCGAGTTCCAGAAGCACATGGAGTCGCGCGGGATCGACACCCGGATGGTGTGGAGCGGAAACGTGGCGCGACAGCCGGCGTTCCGCGACAAGCCGCATCGGATCGCGCCGGGCGGACTCGGCCACTGTGACCGGGTCATGGAGCAGGGGCTCATCCTGCCGTCGAACCACGGGATCGACGACGAGGGGATCGCCTACATGGGCGAGACGATCGACGCCTTCTTCGCCTGATCGCGAGCGAGGGCGCGCGGGCGGCTAGGCGGCCCCGATCGTCGTGCGATGGAGCAGACGGTCGTGGCCTTCGTAGCCGCCGGTCGCCGCGTGGAGGACGCTGCGGTTGTCCCAGAGGACCAGCATGTCCGGCTCCCAGACGTGGCGGTAGATCACTTCCTCCCGGGTCTGCCAGTCGTAGACTTCCTTGAGGAGCGGGATCGCTTCCTCCGGCGCCATCCCTTCGATCCCGATGATGTACCCGAGCGTGCTGAAGACGCCGCGACGACCGGTCTCGGGGTGCTCGAGGACGAGCGGATGAACGAACTCCGCGAGGGCTTCGTCCGATGGCCGGATGTCCATGCTGCGGGCGCTCCGGTCCGCCTCACCATAGGTGCCCTCCTTCGAATAGGGCAGCTTCGCGGAATGGATCGCGCGCAGCCCGTCGATTCGTTCGCGGAGCACGCTCGGCATCGCCGCGTAGGCGGCGTGCTGGTCCGCGAAGAGCGTGTCTCCCCCGCTCGGGGGCGTGACGACGCTGCGCAGGACCGTGCCCTGGGGCGGCCGCTCCTGGAAGCTCCAGTCCGAGTGGAAGTTCTCGGCGAAGAGCGGCGAGGTCTCGTCGGCGTCGCGGCGGATCGCTGCGATGTGCTCGCGACCCGGGATCGGGCCGAAGAAGGGATCGTGTCCGAAAGGGCCGAAATAGCGCGCGAAGCGCTCGAGATCGTCGTCGTCGATCGGCTGGCCGGGGAAGACGAGCACGTGATGCTCGAGCCACGCGTCCCGGAGCGCCGCGACGGTCGTGTCGTCGAGCGACGTGGTCAGGTCGAGCCCCGTGACGCGCGCGCCACAGACGTGGCCTGTCGGCTGGATGGAGAGCGCCATGTCGTCGGTTCCTCTGTGCGGGATTGCGGGGGAGATTCGACCAGTCCCGCGCGACCGACCAGCGACCGGGCGTCAGTCCGGTTCTTCGTCCGGTCCGACGTTCTGGAAGCCTCTGTGGATGTCTCGCACGCCGGGCCCGACCTTGATCGCCCAGGCGGCGAAGGCGAGGGCGACGAGCCAGCCAGGCAGGAGCCAGGCCGCGGCGATCCACGCGACGACGAAGACCGCCATACGCTTCTGCGCGCGTCGGATGCGTTCGAAGGAAGTGAATTCGCCGCCGAAGTGATCGAAGGTCTGCGGCTTCAGGAACCACCCGTTCGCGAGGAGGAGCAGCACGAAGAGCGGCCACGGCGTGGGCGGCGAATCGAGGGTCGGGTCGTCGTCGGGGGGCGCATCGGGGGCGTCGGCGGGCTTCGCGAGCTCCGCCTGGACGGCGCTCCAGACGTGCGCCGCCGTCGGCCGGCCCGTCGCGCCGCCGGTATTCGAGCGGCTCGGACGCGATCGCCAGCGATAGAGCACGCGCCCTTCGCGGCCGAGTACCAACACTCCGGGCTGGTAGTAGCCCTTCGGGTGGGAGAGCCAGTCGGCGTGGGCGCCGAGCCGATCGCCGTCCCAGTGATGCGTGAAGAGCGCGAGCCAACCGCGTTCGCGACAGGTCGCCTCGATCTCCTGGTGCGGATCACCGACGTGGGTGAGTCCCGTTTCCCAGTCGGCCTCGGCGTCTCTCGCGAGGGAATGCGGCTCGCTCGTGACCGCGTAGATCTCACCGCCCGCCGCGCGGATGGCTTCGGTGACGCCTTCCTGGGTGTAGCCGCGCAACTCGCGGCGACAGGGCGGTCACCAGAAGCCGCGATAGAAGAGCACGACGGTGAAGGCGTGCTTCGCGATCGTCGCCTCGAGCCAGCCCCGGCGTTCCCCCTCCGGAGGATCGAGGAGCGATGCCACCGAGCCGAAGGCGGGCGGCGGGTCTTCGAGGTGCGCGACGTCGAAGCCTTCGGCGGCGCGGCGCACGTCGAATCGCTCCCGCAGGCAGACGTCCTGGCCCGCCTGGGTCCCGCAGAGGATCAGCTGGAGCGGGACCTCCGTCGAGTCGCCCGGATCGACGATTCCGGTCACCTTGAACTCGCTGCCCTGATCCGCGGAGAACCACGCCCGAGCCGCCTCCGCCGCGTCGGCGAGATGATCGGGAATCGTCTCCTGGATCGTCGGCATGGCGGGAGGGTACCGGGCGTTCCCGTCCGGGACACACGATTGCGTGGCTCTCGCCGCGTGCGCCTGATAAACCTGGAGAGGCCGCTCTGCGGCGCGCTCCGCGCAAACGTAGATGCAGTCGCAGACGCAGACCAGCACGAGGATCGACGATGCCCGAGCTCCAGCACTTCCAGCGCAGCGACGATCTCGATTGGGACCGGGTCTTTGCTGCCTTCGACCGGGACGGAGGCGTGATCGTCGAGGGATTCCTCGACGAGGCGCTCCTCGCGCGGCTGCAGAGCGACGTCGCGCCGCTCGTCGCGAAGAAGACGCCGGGGAGCACGACCCCCGGCCTCTGGACCGAGTTCCACGGCGAGCAGACCAAGCGCATCACGGGACTGCCGGCGGTGTCGCCCGCCTGGGTCGAGCTCCTCCAGGACGAGGCCTATCGCAGCATGGGCGATCGCTATCTGGGCCGGAACGAGTACTGGCTGAACACGGGCCAGCTGATCTGCATCGGTCCCGGCGAGACGGCCCAGATGCTCCACCGCGACGAGCTCAACTGGCCCCACGCGATGCGCGACGACGAGATCACCGTGACCGCGATCTTCGCCTTGACCGACTTCACCGAGGAGAACGGCGCGACGGTGATCGCGCCCGGCTCGAACCACTGGGAAGGGGCGTTGCCGGAGGTGCCGCCGGGCACCACCTGTCGCGCGACGATGCCGGCGGGATCGGCGCTGCTCTATTCCGGCAAGGTGGTCCACGGAGGCGGCGCGAACACCACGGAGGACGAGTGGCGCGTCGGACTCCACGCGGGCTTCTGCCGCGGCTGGCTGCGCGCGGAGGAGAACCACCAGCTGACGGTGCCCCTCGACGTCGCGAAGACGCTTCCGGCGGACGTCCAGTACCTGCTCGGCTTCCGCTCCTACGATCCGGCCTTCGGCGCGCGGCTCGGACTGATCGACTACGACGATGCGGGGCGGCTGCTCGAGGGGTGAATCGGGCGGGGCGTCCGCTGCTACGCTTTCGAATGTCACCCCGGAGGCTCCCCATGCTGCTTGCTCCCCGAATCTCCTGGACCCGGTCGCTCGCCGCGTCGCTCGTCTCCCTGGCGGCGTCCCTATGCGTCCTCGCATCCCCCGCCCAGGCCGTCGTGACGACGCTCCTGTCGAGCGAGACGAACGTCGCCGGCTCGCTCTCGGACGACCAGGACAGCTGGTCCGACTCGGCGCAGTCGTTCGATCTCGCGCCGAACATCTCGGTGTCGCAGAGCTTCGGAACCAACACGAGCTCGAACAACTTCTCGTTCTCCGCGCACGCCGTGTCCGTAGGCCGTCTCCGCATGTCGACGCGTTCGACCGCGGGGGCCGGGGGCGCGGCGGCACTCGCCTCCGCGGCTCACGACTTCACGATCCGCTTCTCGATCGATGCCCGCGCGACCTACGCGCTCGCCAACGGCAACAGCACCGGGAGCTTCCCGTCTGCGTCCGCGACGCCGGAGGGCGGGGCCGCGTCGCTCGTCTACGAGCTCCGTCGCGAGGGCGCCTCGTCCCCGGTCTTCGTGTGGAGCGCGCCCACGTCGGGCGCAGCGGGGACCTACGTCTCGGGGGTGATCACGCCGGGGACGTACGTCTGGTCCGCGGTGGCGTCGGCGACCGCCGACGGGGACGACTGCTGCGGGGCACAGACCGCTGCAGCGATCGGGAACGTCCAGCTCCAGCTCGACGATGCGCCGCTCGTGGTGCCGTCGATGACGCCGTGGGCGGGGGGCGGTTTGGTGGTCCTGCTCGCGGCCGTCGGCTTCGCGGGCCTGCGGAGGAACGCGGCGCGCACGTAGGGCGGGCGCGTCGACGGTCCACGGCACTACGCCTTGCGGACCCACTTCGAGCGGATGAGGACGCCCATGCCCTCCGGCGTCTTCGCATCGATGTCGTGATCGGCGTTCCGGGCGGGATCGACCAGCCGGATCTTCTTGATCTTGGTGCCGGCCTTGAGCGTGCTGGAGCTGCCCTTGACCTTGAGGTCCTTCACGAGGGTGACCGCGTCCCCGTCGGCCAGGGGGTGCCCGTTCGCGTCGTGCACGACCAACGCCCGCGCCCACTCGTGCCCGCAGGTCGCGCACTCGACGACCGCCTCGCGCTCGAGGAGATCGTCCATCGTACAGACCGGGCAGCGGGCGTTCTCGGGATCGGACATGAGGGCTCCGCCGTTCCGTCCGGTCCCGGGCGGATCCGGAGGGAACGAAGCGAAAACGCCCGGAAGCCGATGCGACTTCCGGGCGTTCGTTCTTCGTCTGTCCGAGCAGGAAGCTTCGTTGCCGCAACAGACCACTTGGCTGCCGAAACAGAATTCTTCGCTGCCGAAACAGAAAAAGTGGTAGCGGGGGAGGGATTCGAACCCCCGACCTCCGGGTTATGAGCCCGACGAGCTACCTGGCTGCTCTACCCCGCAACAAATCCAGGCCCTACGAGAGGGGAGCCGGATTGTATGGGGCGTCACCGTTTTGTCAATTCCCCCGTAACGCCGCGCCACCTCAGGGCATTCGCGCTCGGGCCGAGACGCGCCCGCCACGGTGCGTCGGATCCGCGTCTCGCCCCGGAGATCGGGACTCTCGGCGCGATCCGAAACGCGGGCGACCCGCTCGGACGGGCCTCGGGCACTTCCGATTCGCAGCGCAGAACACGCCCCGCGTGGGCTCGAATCGCGCGCGCCCGTCCTGCGCTCCCCGGGGATCGGCAGCGCGGGCGCAACTCCCGCGCACGCGCGCCGAAAGCCAGCCACATCCGCGAGCCCGCCTCCACGATTCGACATGGAGGCATTGCTCATGCTCATGCTGAAGGTCAAGACTGGGATGCGATTCGGACGACTCCTTACGGGGGCCGTCCTGATCGTCGGTCTGGCCGGGCCCGCCTTTGCCGGCAATGTGTACTCGTGGGTGACCGAAGACGGGACCTACGCGTTCACGGACGATTCCAAGCGAATCCCGGCGAAGCACCGCAACGAAGCCACGCGGCGATCGATGGGGAAGCTCTCGCGATACGAGCGCTTCACCGAGGTCGACTCGCAGAAGTCCAAGGAGTCGTACGAGGATCGCATCCTCGCGCGACGGGACGCGCTTCGGACGGCGCCGGAAGGTGCCGTGGCGGGGGCCGTGGTCGCTGCAGGGACGTCGATGGATTACACCGTCGCCGTGACCGGCGGAACCACGCGATCCGGACGCAATGGCGTCTCTCTCCGCGTCCCGATGGACGCAGCGGACGACTCGGACGAGCCGACCGTCATCGAGAGCCGACGCATGAAGCCGTCCGACAGCCTGGCCACCCGACACTGGACGATCGTCAAGAAGGGCGACCGTGTCGTGTCCGTGATCAAGGGCGAACGCCGGCAGCGACCGCTGAAGGCCAAGTCCGAGAGCGATTTCGACTACTAGGTCGAATGGGCACGTCCCGTGGAGGCTCGCCTCCGCGGGACGTCGCCTGCCTGATCCGGCCCGACGTGCGGCGCTCGCGTGAAGCGCGTCGCGCTCCGCTTCGTCCGTTACTCGTCGTCGAGGTAGAGCGGGTTCCGCCCTTCGCGATCGATCTCTTCGTCTTCGGCCGGAGCCGCCGGCGCGACGATGTCCTCGTCCTCGACCTCCGCGAGCCAGCCGGGCGGGATGCTCGCGGCGCGCGCCTCCGCGCGGATCTCGACGATCTCCTGCTCGGTCTCCTCGAGCAGGACTTCCTGCTCGCGCGCCTTGGTCAGGAACGCTTCGCGTGCACCGCCGCGCGGATAGTTGCGTCGCTGGGCCTGGGCGTAGTTGTGGCGCAGCTTCGCGATGTTCTCCTTCAGGATCTCGCGGTTGGTGAGCGCGACCCGGTAGCGTTCCTGCCACTGCGTCCGCTTGGCGAGGATCTCCTCTTCGGTCTCCGCGAGCGCGAGCCCGGCCGTGAAGGCGAGGGCGAAGGCGAGGGCTTCGGCGGCCGCGCGGCGGCCGGTGCGATGCGTACGAGTCATGGGAATCTCCTGCGGCGGGCGCGCGACGAGCCTACGCGGGCAGGCTCGTCGTGCGCGGGAAGTGGTCGCTCACGTAGTGGTCGATGCGTTCGACGGTCTGCGCGTCGATCTCCAGGAAGCGGAGACCGACGTGATCCACACCGTTCTCGCCGTGCTCGGCCCAGACCACACGCGCGGTCGGGGCGACGACCGATCCGTTGCCGTCGAGGCTGAAGGAGAGCGAGACCTCCTCGGCGGGATTCATCTGCAGCGCGGCATCGACGAAGACGCCGCCGCGACTCACGTTGCGAAGCGTGCCTTCGATCTGGCGGCCGCGGGTCGTGATCTCGACGCGCTCGGTGATCCGGGCACGCGGCAGCCCGCGCGGCGTGTCGAAGTCGACGAGGCGACGCACGGCGCTGATCAGGCTGTCCCGCTCGAGGGGCTTGAAGAGCACGTCGTCGGCACCGGCGCGGACGGCTTCGGCGTGGTCCTCGGGCGCGTGGGGGCGCGCGAGCAGCACGACGCGCGGACAGCCCCAGCCGGGGTGGGTCTTGAAGCGACGGCAGAGCTCGGCGCCTTCGATGTCGGGGAGGTGCATGTCCGCGATCACGACCGTAGGCGGCCGTTCGTCTGCGCTCTGGAACGCGGCGGAGCCGGAATCGGCGAGATCGACCGGGCCGCTCCGCGACAGGAAGATCTGGCCGAGCTCCCGGAACATCGGGACGTCGTCGATCAGCAGGATGCGCGAGGTGTTCGACATGAGCGTCACTGCGGGGGCGGTGTGGTTTTCGTTCTTCAGTTCGCGACGATCTGCTGGAGACCTTCGAAGGTCGAGACGACGCGCCAGTTGTTGCCGATCCCGTCGCGGCTCCATTCCTGGATCTCCGCGACCTCGACCTCGTAGGGCAGCGCCGGCGTGTAGATCGTGTAGGTCACGCGCACGGTCGCCTTCTCCTTCTCCGCGTCGAGCTCCACGCTCTCCGACTCGTAGTCGGTGAAGCGCGCCTCATCGAGCGCCTTCATGCGCTGCGCGAACGCGTCGCGATGGTCCTCGGCGACGAAGGCGCGGGCGCGCGTGAAGTCGGAGAAGCGTACGAGGACCGTGTAGCGGTGCTGGGCCTGGTCGAGGCTCAGCTGGCGGTCGAAGGGGTCCGTCGGACGGAACTCGCCGAAGGCGCAGCCGGTGCTCGCGAGGACGAGAGCGGACAGGCCGATCAGAGCCAGGGCGCGGGCCGGGAGGCGGAAGGCGACGGTCGACGTCATGCGGATCTCCGGAGGATGTGACCGGGGACACGCAGCATCCGCTGCAGGTGCCCGGGCGTGAATGCCAATCTCATCGGCGCGACCCGCGCGGTTCTTCAGCGTGATTGTGATAGCTTGACCCCGGAGGGCATCGGCGCCCGGGGAGGAAGCGGCGTTGCTGCTCGGAATCGACATCGGAGGGACCAAGGTCGTCCTCGCGGTGGGCGACGCCGAGGGCCGGAGCCGCGCCTCCCGGCGGCGGCCGATGGCGCTCTCCGGCGATTGGCGGGCGGACCTCGACGGGCTGGTCGACGAGGCGCGTGGCCTGCTGGACGAGGCGGGGCTCGAGGCGAGCGCGCTCTCACGCATCGGCGTCTCGGTGCCGGGGCCCTGCAATCCGGCGACGGGGGTGCTGATCAATCCCCCCAATCTGCCCGGCTGGCGCGATGTCCCCGTTGCCGCGCATCTCTCCGACGCCCTCGGCGTGCCCGCGCGGATCGAGAACGACGCGAATGCGGCGGCGCTGGCCGAGGCGCGCTTCGGCGCGGGGCAGGGCGTCGACGACCTGGTCTATCTGACGATGTCGACCGGCGTCGGCGGGGGCGTGATCAGCGGGGGCCGTCTCGTGCACGGCGCCTTCGGTGCTGCCGGGGAGCCCGGACACATGCCGATCGTGCCGGACGGGCGCGTCTGTGCGTGCGGGCTCCGCGGCTGCCTCGAGGCGTACACCGGGGGCAACGCGTGGCGGGATCACCTGCGCACGATCGCGCCGCCCGACTCGGACGCCGTCGTCCGCGCGGGCGGGGACCCCGCGGCGCTCCTGCCGGAACACGTGGTGGAGGCGGCGCGGTCCGGGGACGCGTGGGCGAACGAAGTCTTCGGCCGCTGGCTGGACGACCTCGCCCAGGGCATCGCGGCGATCGTGATGCTGCTCGAGCCCCGCCGCATCGTCCTCGGCACGATCGCCGTCGCCGCCGGCGAGGCGCTCTGCTTCGCTCCGTTGCGCGCACGACTCGCGACGCGGCTCTGGCCCCGGCAGGCGGAGCGACTCGAGATCGTGCCCGCCGCGCTCGGCAAGACCCTGCCCGAGCGGGCCGGCTTCGCCGTCGCCCTCCAGCCGGCGGGACGTTAGGCGCGAGCCGCCCGCGCGTCGGCCTCTTCTTCGGCCTCGCTGGGAAGCGGAGCGTCGGGAGACGCGGCGGGCGTCAGCTCGTCGAAGAGCTCGCGGAGCGGCGCCGCGTGAGCGACGGTCGCCTGCGCGTTCTCGAGGAGGCGCGTCACGGTCTCGCCGGTGGCCTCGCTGGCCTCGGCGTGAGTCCGCGCCCGGAGGCCGATCTCGCGGATCAACTCGCTGATCCCGCCGATCGACTCGGTGATGTGGCGGCTCGTCTGGCGTTGCTCGTCGGTGGCCCGGCGAACGGACAGGCAGCTGGCGAGGGCGCTCTCCGAGTTCTCGAGCATCGACTCGCTGGCCCGGCTCTGCTCCTCGATCGCCTGTGAGATCTGCTGGATCTGGGCCGAGGTCTGCTGCGTCGATTCGGCGACGCCCTTCGAGTTGCGCGACTGCTCGGCGGTGGAGCGCGCGATCTCGGCGACGCGCTCGCTGGCTTCGCTGCACGCCTCCTGGATCGCCTCGAGGGCGGCACCGGCGCCCTGTGAGCGCTCCACGCCGGTGCGCACGGCGTCGATCCCGGCACGCATCGCGTCGACGGCACGGCTCGACTCTTCGTGGATGGCGCCGATCAGGCGCTCGATGTCCTGGGTCGAGGAGGCGGTGCGTCGCGCGAGGGTCTTCACGTGGTTCGCGACCACCAGGAAGGCCTTGCCCTGCTCACCGGCCTGCGCGGCGATGATCGCCGCGTTCAGGGAGAGGAGGTTCGTCTCGTCGTTGATCTCGTCGATCGCGCCGAGGATGCTGCCGATCTGGGCGAGGCGGTTGACGAGACCGTCGAGCCGCTCCATCGCGTCGGTCGTGAGCGTCGAGATCCGCTCGATGTCCTCGATCGTCGACCGGACGGCGCGGTGCCCGTCGGTCGCGCCCTCGCGCGCGCGATCGGTGAGGGTCGCGGCCTCGACGGCGTGGTTCGAGACCTCCTGGATCGAGCGATCCATCTGACCCACGGCGACGGCCGTGGTCTCGGCCATCTCCTGGACCTGCTCGGCGCTGGTCGCGACCTGACGAATCGAAGCGCTCATCTCGTGGACCGAGCTGGTCGAGGCCTCGACGCGCTCGTGGAGGGAGGCGGTGCCGTCGGCGACCTGATCGATCGATCGTCCGAGCTGGTGGATCGAGGAAGCGGACTGGTCCGAGGACTGGCGCAGGTGGTCCACCTGGTCGGCGACCTCGCGCATCGACTGGCGCATGTTCGCGACGAGCGAGGCGGTCTCCTCGATGGCCTCTTCCTGACGATCCGCGGCGTCGGTCAACCGGCCGAGGCGCTCCTCGACGAGCGGAGGCAGGACGCTTGCGCGGGAGAGCAGCGTCTCGGCCCGGCGGAGGCGTGTCGCGCGGGCGGGCCACTCGCGGCGCCAGCGGTCCGGGAGGTCGGCTGCGTTCGTGAACGCGAGGTCGCAGGCGTCGTCCGAAACGCGCGCGAGGGCGTCTTCGAGACGGGCGCGCTGCGCGTCGAGGCGCCGGATGCCCTCGAAGATCGCCGCCGCCAGCAGCAGGGTGATCCACTCGCTCGGGAGGCCGGCGAGGGCGGTGGCGAGCCCGACGACCAGGATCGCGAGGCTGGCGACGAGCGCCCGCGGACGCCCCCTGAGTCTGATCGCCGACGGCGTCCGGCGCGCGCCGCCCGTTTCTGCCTGCGGAGATTCCCGATGCACCATCAGGAAGGCCATCGGCGAAGCGTGTGCAGGCCTTGAGCAGTGCGCCGCGCACCCGGGGCGAGTCGCCCGGGCCGGGACGCGGACGACCGGCCGGGTCGGCGATGCCGCGCGGCCGAGCGCCCTAGAGGCGCACGTCGGCGATGGCCTCGACGTCCGCGTGGAGAGCCGCGAATCGGTTTTCCCGTATTGCTTCGCGGGCCTGGGTCAGGAGCGTGAGGTAGTACGTGAGATTGTGTAGCGCCGAGAGGCGGCGGCCCAGGGACTCGCCGGTCTTCACTAGGTGGCGCAGGTAGCCGCGGCTGTGGTGGCGACAGGCCGGGCAGGCACAGGCCGGGTCGATCGGGTCCTGATCCCGCGCGTAGCCGGCGTTGCGCAGGCTGACCGTGCCCTGGGACGTGAATACGAGCCCGTGGCGGCCGTTGCGGGTCGGCACCACGCAGTCGAAGAGATCGACGCCGGCGGCCACCCCGTCGAGCAGGTCGATCGGACGGCCGAGCCCCATCAGGTAGCGCGGCCGATCGTCGGGCAGCGCGGCGTTCGCGGTCGCCACGGCGGCGCGGCGCTCCTCCCGGCTCTCGCCGAGGCCGAGGCCACCGTGGGCGTAGCCGTCGAACTCGATCTGCGCGGTCGACTCGGCGCTCGCGCGGCGAAGCGTCTCCGAGGCCCCGCCCTGGACGATCGCGAAGACCGCCTGGGCGCGTCGGCGACGGGCCGCCTGCGCCCGCTCGGCCCAGCGAAGCGTGCGTTCCATCGCGCGCTGCATCTCGCGGGTCGCCGTCCGTCCGGCCTCGTCGTGATCGATCGGCAGACACTCGTCGAGCACCATCGCGATGTCGGAGCCGAGGGCCTCCTGGATCGCGATCGTGTTCTCGGGCGTGAGCTGCCGGCGGCGGCCGTCGAGCGGAGACGTGAAGGTCACGCCCGTCTCGTCGGTCTTCGCGCGATCGGCGAGGCTCGTGACCTGGAAGCCCCCGCTGTCCGTGAGCCACGGGCCGTCCCAGCCGGTGAAGCCGTGCAGGCCGCCGAGGGACGCGACGGTGTCTTCACCGGGTCGTTCGTGGAGGTGGTACGTGTTCGAGAGCAGGATCTGGGCGCCGGCCTCGGCGAGCTCCTGGAAGCTCACGCCGCGGACGGCGCCGTAGGTCGCGACGGGCATGAAGGTCGGCGTCTCGATCACGCCGTGGGGCGTCACGAGACGGGCGCGCCGGGCGGCGCCTTCTCGATCGAGGACCTCGAGGCCGAAGCCCTCCGCGCGGGTGATCACGCTCATCGACGTTCCCTCGACGCGTCGGTCAGTCCCGGGGCGATCAGCATGGCGTCTCCGTACGAGTAGAACCGGAAGCCCTCGGCGATCGCCTCGTGGTAGGCCTCGAGCATCGGCTCGCGGCCGACGAACGCCGCGACCAGGAGCAGGAGCGACGAGCGCGGCAGGTGGAAGTTGGTCAGCAGGGCGTCGACGACCCGGAAGGGCGCGCCGCCCGGCCGGAGGAAGAGCCGCGTCGTGCCCCGGCCGGCCTCGAGTCGGCCGTCTTCGTCGACGCGGCTCTCGAGGACGCGCACCGTCGTCGTCCCGATCGCCACGACGCGCCCGCCGCGGGCCCGGGTCGCCTCGATCGCGTCGACGGTGGCCTCGGGCAGCTCGAAGGCCTCCTCGTGCAGCCGCCCGGTCGTCATCGCCTCGTCGTCGAGCGGCCGAAACGTCCCGGCACCGACGTGCAGGACGACCTCGGCTCGCTCGATTCCCCGGTCCGCGAGGGCATCGAGGAGCGCCGGCGTGAAGTGGAGGCCGGCGGTCGGCGCCGCGATCGCGCCGGGCTCCCGGGCGTAGACGGTCTGGTAGCGCGCCAGGTCGGCGTCGGCGTCCTCGGCTCCGTCGCGGCGGATATAGGGCGGCAGCGGCGCCTGGCCCTCCGCATAGGGATCCGCGCCCGGCGCGAAGCGAAGCGAGACCTCCCCTCGACCGTGGAGCGCTTCGATGGTGGCGGGGAGCCCCTCGCCGCGTCCGAGCACGAGCTCGAGACCCTCGCGGACCCGGCCGGTGCATTTCACGAGGGCGCGGTGGGCACCGGGCCGATCCGGATCCGCCCCGAGCAGGAGGGCCTCGGCGGACCCGCCGCTCGCCTTGCGTCCGACCAGCCGCGCCGAGAGCACGCGCGTCGCGTTCACCACGAGCAGATCCCCCGGTCGAAGCCAGTCCGGCAGGTCCCGCACCCGGACGTCCCGGTCGCGCGCCTCCCGGGTCCCGGTCTCGCGGTCGAGGAGCAGGAGCCGCGCGGCGTCGCGTTCGGTGAGGGCCGTCTGCGCGATGGACGACTCGGGCAGCGGGAAGTCGTAGTCGTCGAGGATCGCGAGGGGATCGTCGCGGGACGTCATCGCGCTCACGGTCGCGCCACCGGGACGCGCGTCGGCGCCGTCGCCGCGAGCGCTTCGAGGAGCGCCGGGCTCTCGGCGATCGCGTCGTCGGAGAAGAGCACTTCGCCGCCGAACCCGAGCCCGCGCAGCCGATCGAGCTGGGCGACGGCCCGCGCCGGGTCGTGGTCGAAGAGCCAGACGCCGAGACCGGGCCAGACGCGCTCGGCGTAGGGCCAGCCGGCGAAGCTCTCGAGCTGGTTGCGGAGCAGCGCGTCGTCGAGCGTGTACGCCATCGGCATCGCCCGATCGAGCGCTCCGGAGCGGAGCCACCCCCGCCAGTCCTGCGCGAGGGAGAGGTACGCACGGTCGTCGTAGGCGATCACCGCCGCCGAGACCTCGAGCCCCGGCCGGGTCGCCCGGGCGTTCGAGGCGATCGCGTCGACCAGCGTGGTGACCTGCTCGCGCCGCCAGGCGTCCCAGGCGTTGGCGCTGCGAACCACGCCGGGCTCCGCGCCGTCGATCGGATCGGGGCGCCCCGTCTCGGCGCGATAGCGCGCGCGCGCGGTCGCCCCGTAGCCGAACTCGAGGCCCACCCCGAAGCGGGAGCCCGGGGCGAAGGGGAGGACGCCCGGATGGCGGATGTAGTCGAGATGCAGGCCGTCGAGCTCCGGGTAGCGCCGCAAGAGGTCGACGAAGGTCGCCACCAGCCGGTCGCGCACCGCCGGCACCGCCGGGTCGAGATAGATCCCGCGCGTCCCCATCCGGTAGTAGCGCCGGTCGGGCTGCGGGACCTCGAAGTCCGGATAGTCGAGCACCGAGCGACCCTGCCGGTCCACCAGGATCGCCTCCCTCCCGAGCTGCTGGATCAGCGCCGCGTCGCGCCGCGTCGAGAGCGACAGCACGTTCACCCAGGCGTGCACGCGGAAGCCCCGGGCATGTGCCCCGTCGAGCAGCTGACGGAGTCCGTCCACGCCGTCCGCCGCGAGCGCATCGACCGCCGGGCTGCGTTCGATCCCCGGCCCGGCTGCGTAGAAGGCCCGCCCCCCGCGATAGACCTGGACGTAGAGCTCCGTCGCGCCGAGCCGTGCGGCGCGATCGAGCAGGGGGCCGAGCCGCTCGCGCGGCGCATCGAGGACCCGCTCGCTGCCTTCGGCGAGGATCCACAGCCCGCGCGCGTGCGGCGCCGGCGCTTCCGCTTCTCGCGCCACCGGGCCGGGCGTCGGCTCGACCGTCCGCGGCTCGGGGCGGGGGGGCGGATCGGGAGCGCAGGCCAGCAGGAGGCCGGCAAGCAGGCCTGCCAACCCCACGAGGGGCCTCCGCATCGCGGAATGGAACGGGTGGGGAAGCAAAGCGGGGGAACGTTAACTTTGCGTGCCCTTCACCTCAATGCGGGGCACTCATTCAGGGGGCCGCAGTCCGCGCGGACGTCCGTCGATCGAACGGACGCGTGTGTGGATTCGGTCCGATTGACACCCCCGCTTCCCGGGCCAGACTCGGTGGTCCGGTGGCGGCCGCGAACGAGGAGTCGGCGAGGATGGTCACGATGAGGCAGGATTCGGAGCAGACGCAGGTCGGTCGGCGGGTCCGCCGGCGGGGGATGCTCGTCCTCGCGCTCGCTTCGGTGTTCGCCCTGCCGGTCGCGCTGCCCGGCGCGTCGCTCGCGCGCGTCGATGCCGGCGTCCAGCCGCCCCTCGAGTCGGGACGGCCGCCGGAGAACGTCGCGCCGGCGCGCGCAGGGGACGAGACGCCGGCCACGCCCGACGCCGACGGGACGTCGGAGCGTCCGGCGGAGACGCTTCGGGACGGGCTTCCGACGCCGCCTGCGGACGCCGTCCTGCGCGCGCAGAGCCAGGCGATGCTCGACGATCCCGCGGCGCTCTTCCGGGCCGCGGCGGAGGCGGTCGAGGCCGAGGACTATGCCCACGCGGACTGGCTCTACGCCCAGATCGGCCAACGCCACCCGATCGTCGGCGACCACGCGGGGCTCCTCCGTGCGCGGCTCCATCTCGACCGCGGCCGGGCCGCCGAAGCCCGCGAGATCGCGGCGCGCACCCTGTCCGAGTTCAGCGACTCGCCCCTGCGCGCCCCGCTTCACGAGCTGGTCGGGGAGGCGCTCGTGCGGGGGCGCGACGAGGCCGGCGCCCGGGAGGCGTGGGCTGCGGCGCTCTCGGCGACGGACGACGACGATCAGCGCGCCGCGCTCCTGCGCAAGGTCGCTCGAAGCGAGGAGCGCTCCGGCGAGGATCGCGCCGCGGGGGTCACCTGGCGCCTTCTCTGGTACGCCCATCCCGCGACGGAGGAGGCGAAGCAGGCGAGCCATCGCCTCGACGTGATCGAGGCGCATCTCGGCGAGAAGCTGCGGCGCGCGAGCGACTGGCGCCGGCGAGCCGACCGGCTCTTCCGCGAGCGCATGAACGAGGAGGCGCTCGAAGCCTACGATCGCGCCCTCGCGATGGGCCTGCCCGACTCCGAGGCGCGGCGCGCCCGCAAGCAGCGCGCCCACTCGCTCTTCCGGATGCGCCGCTACCCGGAGGCGGTCGAAGCCTTCGCCGCCTTGCCGCAGACCGGGGACACGCCGATCTGGACCGCGCGGTCGTTGGCTCGGGCGGATCGGGTCCCCGAGTCCATCGCCGCCTTCGAGAAGCTCGCGAAGAAGCCCGGCTCGAATCAGATGCGCGCCCACTACTTCGCGGCGCTGCTGCTCGACGGGCGCGATCGCGACGACGAGGCCCGGGCGCATTTCGAAGTCCTGGCGAACGATCCCAAGGGCAACGGCAACAAGCGCGCGGCGCTCTGGCGGCTCGGCTGGAGCGACTATCGATTCGGTCGCCACGAAGAGGCGGCCCGGCGCTTCGCCGCGCTGGCGGACGCGACCCCTCATCCGATCGATCGATTGCGG
>JAUIMK010000544.1 GCA_030432735.1 bacterium | reverse complement strand
GGCGTGTCCTCGAGATCCCGCTGGAGCTGGGCGAGGTCTTCGCCCGTGTTCCAGAGGCCCGGGCGATAGCGGAAGCGCTCGAGCGGTGCATAGAGATAGGGGCTCTCGCTCGCGGGGATGTAGACGAGCCCGTTCTCCGGGTGGAAGCTCATCGGGTGCCAGTTGTGGGCGCCGGGCGGAGACGGAGCGACGAAGCGGGCCTGCTCGGACCAGGTCGCCTCCGGTCGTTCGACGGGGCGTCCGGTCTCGAGGTCGACGTGGCTCGCCCAGCTCGCGTGCACGAACTTCTCGGCCGAGAGCAGCTCGCCGGTGGCGCGGTCGAGGACGTAGAAGAAGCCGTTCTTCGGCGCCTGCATCAGGACCTTGCGCTTCGTCCCCTTCCAGTCGAGGTCGGCGAGGATCATGTGCTGGGTCGCGGTGTAGTCCCAGGACTCGCCGGGGGTCGTCTGGTAGTGCCAGACGAGTCGGCCGGTGTCGGGGCGGAGGGCGAGGATCGAAGCGAGGAAGAGGTTGTCGCCGCCGCCGGGACTCCGCTTGGCGCGGTCGTAGACGCTCGCGTTGCCGGTGCCCACGTAGAGCAGGTCGAGCTCCGGGTCGTAGGCCATCGAGTCCCAGGCCGTTCCGCCGAGGCCCGCTTCCCAGAGCGCGTCGGAAGGCCAGGTCCCGGCGGCGCGTTCGAGCTCGGGATGTTCGTGCGGGCCTTCCTTGCTCCCGGGGACCGTGTAGAAGCGCCAGGCGAGCTCGCCGGTCGCGGCGTGATAGGCGGAGAAGAAGCCGCGGACGCCGAGCTCCGCCCCCCCGTTGCCGATCACGACGAGACCCTTCACGACGCGGGGCGCGCCGGTGATCGTGTAGGGCTCGGCGATCGGCGCGGTGCGGACGCTCCAGACCGGCTCGCCGGTCGACGCGTCGAGGGCGAGGAGGCGACCGTCGATCGTACCGACGTAGACCCTGCCCGCATGGACCGCGACGCCCCGGTTCACCACGTCACAGCACGCGTGCCGGGCCTTCCAACGCGGGACCTCCGGATCGTGGCGCCAGAGCTCGCGCCCGGTCTTCGCGTCGAGGGCGAAGACGACGCTCCAGCTCGCGGTGGCGTAGAGCACGCCGTCGACGACGATCGGGGTCGCCTCGAGGCCGCGGTTGGAGCCGGTCATGTAGGACCAGGCGAGGCCGAGGCGCGCGACGCTGTTGCGGTCGATCTGGTCGAGCGGGCTGTAGCGCTCCTCGCGGGAGGTCAGGCCGTGGACCGGCCAGGCGACGTCGCCTTCGATGGTCGCGACCGGCGGTGGCTCGAAGCGCGGTCCGAGGAGCGGCGCCGCGATCGCGAAGAGGAGCAGGGCGATCGCGCGACGGAGCGTCGTGTCGGCGGGGCGGGGAAGACGGGGGTGGCCCACGGTGAATCGATCCTCGGAGGCGGCGCGTCTGCGGACGCGGCCTCTTCCATGCGGATCGAGCATGCCACAACGCGCCGGGGGCCGGGGACGGGGAAGACTCCGGGTTCCGTGGCCGGCG
>JAUIMK010000543.1 GCA_030432735.1 bacterium | reverse complement strand
CGCTCGAGCGCGAAAGGGCCTCCCTGCGCGAACGACTCGCCGAGCTCGCGACGCGCGAGGAGACGCTTCGAACCGAGGCCGAGAGTGCGGTGGCACTCGCGCAGGAGGTGCGCGCTCTCGAGGACCTGCTCGAAGAGGCGACGTCCGACCTTGAGCGCAAGGACGGCGAGATCGGCCGGCTCGAACGGAACCTCGAGCACGCCGCGCGAACGCCCGGCCGCCGTGGCGCCCGGAAGGGTGGACGTACGCGAGAAGTCGAACGCATCGCGCGCCGCTTCCGTACGCTCTACAAGACGATCGAGATCGATGACCGCGCCCTCGACGGCATCGCCGACCTCGGGGACGAGGCGCTCCGGCTGAAGGCGGAGGAAGCGATCAAGCGACTCGCCGACGAGGCGGACAACGTCGCCGTCCGACGCAAGGTCGGCGGTCTCCCCGATCGCGTCCAGGTCTTCGAGCTCGGCTTCGCGGGCAAGGGCCGGATCTACTATGGCCGAGGCCGGAAGCGGCGCTTCAGGATCCTCCTCGTCGGCGCGAAGAACACCCAGTCTTCGGACCTCGAGGCGCTTCGCAGTCTCGTCCCGGACGACTGACCCGCGCGCCTAACGCGAGCCGAGGGCCGCGTGGATCTCGGCCTTCAGCGCGTCGTCGTCCCACGGCTTCGAGAGCACCGCCGCGCACCCCGCCGCCCGGAGCGCCGCGGGGTCGATCTCCGACGTCCAGCCGCTGAGCAGGATCCGCGCGGTGCCCGGCGAGTCTCGACGGATCGCGATGAGCAGCTCGACGCCGTTTCGCCCGGGCATCCGGTAGTCGGAGATCACGAGGTCGACCGGTGGTCCGGAGGCGACCCGCGCGAGGGCCTCGCTGGCGTTGCTCGCGGTCTCGATCGAGAGTCCTTCGCGTCGCAGCGTCCGCTTCAGCGCAGAGAGCATCCGCGGCTCGTCGTCGACGAGGAGCACGACCGGGCGCGCGGCGCTCACCCGGCGTCCGTCGCGGCAGGCTCCTCGGCCTTCGGCGCCGTGATGGGAAGCCAGACCTCGAAGACCGTGCCGACGCCCTCCTCGCTGTCGACGCTGATCCGACCGCCGTGCCGCTCCACGATGTTGAAGCAGGTCGAGAGGCCGAGGCCCGTTCCCGCGCCCACGGGCTTGGTCGTGAAGAAGGGCTCGAAGATGCGAGCGCGGGCGGGCTCCGGAATCCCGACCCCGGTATCCGCGATGCGGACGCAGACTTCCGGGCCGACCTCTTCCGTCTCGATCCGGATGATGCCCTTCTGGTCGGAGGTTCCGCGGTCCTCGCGCGCCTCGATCGCCTGGTGGGCGTTCACGAGCAGGTTCATGAAGACCTGCTTGAGTTGCATCGGGTAGGCCTCGATCTTCGGCAGCTCGCCGTAGTCCTTCTCGAGGACGACGTCGTGCTTCATCATCGTGTAGACGATGTTCGCCGTCGAATCGACGGCCTGATTCACGTCCGCCGCCGAGCGCGCGGGCAGGTCCGGGCGGGAGAAGTCGCGCAG
>JAUIMK010000221.1 GCA_030432735.1 bacterium | reverse complement strand
GCACAGCGAGGTCCGTCTCGCGGCTCGGGTCGACCTCATGGGGTGGCAGCTGGTTTCGATCCGCGGCGCCGAACGCTCGCGCCGAGGCCCCGAGATCGAGGCCGCTCCCTGGCAGGATCGGAGCGAGGACCTCGCGACCTTCGTCGGCACCTCCCTCGGCGGGGGCATGGCGCGGCTCTGCGCGGAACGCTTCGGGAATCGCGACGAGGACGCGTGCCTGCTCTCGGCGCTCCTCGCGCTCGCGCCGGGGATGACCCAGCTCGGGGCCTTCCTCTCGGACTCGCTGACGCCGTCCCCGGCCGCGCGGCCCGCGAGGGCGGGCGCCCCGCTCACGGGCGCCGGCCCCTGCTACATGCTGCGCGGCGACGGCCCGCTGGTTCAGGTGATCACCGGCACCGGCGACGACTGATCAAGCCCGCTGCCCGGCCCGGTCCTCGAGTCCCAACGCCTGTGCGAGCGCCGCCTGGTAGGCCCGCTCGAGACGCTGGCTGATCCTCGCCGAGGGCATGAAGCCGTCGGCGCCGTGGAAGAGTCCCGGGTACACCGTGAGCTCGCAGGGCACCCCCGCCGCGATCAGCCGACGCGCGTAGTCGATGTCTTCGTCCCGGAAGAGATCCTCGGCGCCGACGCAGAGGTACGCCGGAGGGAGTCCTGCGAGATCGGTGGCGCGCGCGGCGCAGGCGTAGGGCGAGGCGTCCTTGCCGGGCGTGCCGTCCAGGTACATCTCCCAGGCGTTGAACGAGGTCCGGCGATTCCAGACCGGATGATTCGTGTACTGGCCCGAAGGGGTGTCATGGAGGTTGTCGATCATCGGGTAGAGCAGCAGCTGCATCGCGAGCGAAGGTCCCCCGCGGTCCCGATTCATGAGGGCCAGCCCGGCGGCCATCCCGCCCCCGGCGCTCGCGCCGCCGATCGCCAGTCGATCGACGTCCACCCGAAGCTCCCGCGCGTGCGCGAAGGTCCACTCGAGAGCCGCCCAGCAATCCTCGGGGCCCGCCGGGAAGGGGTGCTCGGGGGCGAGTCGGTAGTCCACCGACACGACGGTCAGGTCGAGGTTCTCGGCGATCCAGGTCGCGCGCTGATCGAGGGCGGAGCCCAGGATGTAACCGCCGCCGTGGATCCAGAGCAGGCAGGGCTGTATCTCGTTCGAGGGGCGGCGGTGGATGAAGATCGGGACGTCCCCGTCGGCTGCGGGAACGCTTCGCTCGACGATCTCGACGTCGGTCGGGGGCGGGGGCGGCGCGTTCGCCGCCATCGACTCGCGCAGCGCGACGACGGAGTCGCGGGTGATGTTCGCGAGCCCCTCCGGCAGGGCCGGAAGGATCGCGGCGATCTCGGGATCGAGGCGATCGTAGTCGAGCTCCATGGATGGGGCGGGGCCTCCGTCGCGGGATCGCGAATGAAGGACCACGATAGCCACCCTCCGACGGGTCGCCCGAGCGATCCGGGAACGAGTCCCATGCGCGTACGAAGCCTTCGATCGAAGTCGGGAGGCCCGTCTGCCGCCTGGATCAGGCCTTCCGGCGCGGTACGGCGGCGAGGCCGGCGAGACCGAGACCGAAGAGCAGCGACGTGCCCGGCTCCGGAACCGGCAGGTTCACGAAGCCTTCACTGCCGCCCCCGGCGAAGTCCTGGACGTGGATGCCGATGCGCAGCGCGCCGCTCGCCAGATCGTCGATCACGTCGGAGAAGGCAAGGCCGGCCTGCAGGTCGAAGACGATCCCGAGCATCTCGCCGGGGTTCACGCCGTTGGGCGCGACCGGCGGGTCGGAGTCGGCGAGGAAGCCCGCGGTGACCTGGAAGCCGATCGTGTTGCCCCCGGGCAGGTTCGGCGGCGAGGCCCCCTCGGAGAAGTCGACGTCGGGGTGGCCGTAGGAGCCCAGCGCGTCGTCGTCCATGTCGATCAGCCCGGCGATCCCGAGCAGGGTGCCGTCGTCGAAGTAGACGTCGGTGATCGAGGAGGAGCCGGGCCCGGCGTTCGTGAAGTCGAAGAGGACCTGGCCGCCGCCGAGGTCGACGACGTCGACGGAGAGCTGGGCCTCGCCGGTGGCACAGTCGCTGGCCGAGTTGAAGCTGATGCAGCTGAACCCGTACGGAATCGCTTCCGCAGCCGGCGCGATCAGGGTCGAAGAGAGGGGCGCGACCGCGAGGAGCGTCAGCAGAGCGCGCAGAGCACGTCGATCCGAGAACAGCATCATCATCATCTCCCGCAAGAAGGATCGTGAGCACACCACGGGAGAGGGCGCACGCCAGACGTGCTCCCGACCTTCCCAGGCAGGATCCACCCTACCACGGGCGCGGGATCCGAGGGCAAGCACTTTTCCTTTCGGGGACGCGGATTTATCGAATCGGACCGCGGGGGCGAGGGTTTCACCCGACCCGGGGTCGCCGGGAGGCGACGATCCGATCCTAGGCGTCGGCCAGCTCGTCCGCGATCTCGCGAAGCCGGTTCTTGGCGACCTTGTCGAGGGTCGCGACCGGGAAGGCGTCGCGGAAGTAGACCGCGCGGGGGACCTTGAAGTCGGCCAGGTTCGCGGCGCAGTGATCGATGATCATCGAGGCGTGCTCTTCCTCGGAGGCGGGCGCGTCCGGCCCACGGATCACGAACGCCACCACGACCTGGTCGAGCATCTCGTGCTTCTGGCCGACGACGGCGAGGTCCGCGATCCCCGGCAGCGCGCGGATGCAATCCTCGACCTCCCGCGACGAGACGTTCTCACCGCCGACCTTGAGCGCGTCCTTGTCGCGCTCCTTGTAGAAGAAGTTGCCCTCGGCGCCGAGCGCGACGAGATCGCCGGTCTTGAACCAACCGTCCTCGGTGAAGGCCTTCGCGTTGGCCTCGTCGTTGTCGTAGTACTCGAGGAAGAGCTGGATGCCGCGCCGCCCGCGGACCCAGAGCTCGCCGGTCTCGCCGCTCATGCACGGCGCACCGGACTCGGGGTCGACGATCATGAATTCGTAGCCAGGCGTGGGCTTGCCCATCGAGCCCTCGGGATAGGTCTGGTGCCAGTCGTTGCGCGTCGCGTGGGTGACGGTCTCGGTCATGCCCCAGGCCGACATCACGCGCAGGCCGAGCCAGCTCTCGAGGGCCGGCATGATCAGACCGAAGACGCCGATGCGGAGCTTGTGCTTCGGAATCTCCTGACCCGCGAGGGCCTTGAAGACGAAGGGGATCAAAGAGATGTGGGTCACGTCGTGCTTCGTCACGACTTCCCAGAAGCGACTCGACGAGAACTTCGGCTGGAGGACGATCGTGCCGCCGGCGCCGAGCGTCGACCACGTCGACCAGCTCTGGGCGTTCACGTGGAAGAAGGGGAGGTAGATCAGGTAGACGCCGTCCCCGTCCATGTCGATGTTGATCGAGCCCTGACGACTCGCCCAGATCGCGTTGGCGTGGGTGTGGACGACGGCCTTCGGGCGCGACGTCGTTCCGGAGGTGTACATGATGCCGACGGGCGCCATCGGGTCCGCTTCGCGCTGCGGACAATCCGCGGCGTCTCCTTCCAGGGTCGAGAAGGCGGGATGTCCGTGGTCGGCGGTCTCCGCGCTGGCGGGCTCGCCCGAATCGTCGTCGGTGACGACGACCCACTGGAGGTCCTTCGCATACTCGGCCACGAGGGCGGCGTACTGGGGCTGGGTGACGGCACCGACGCATCCCACGTGCGACGCGTAGTACTCGATCTCGGGACCGGCGCTCCGCGTGTTGGTCGTGACGCCCACCGCGCCGATCTTCGCGCACGCGTACCAGGCGAGGACCATCTCCGGGCAGTTGTCGCAGTGGATCAGGACCTTGTCGCCCTTCGTGACGCCCTTCGCGGCGAGGCCGGCGCCGATCCGCGCGATCGCGGCGTCGAACTCCGCGTAGGTCCAGCGCCGCTCCGCGCCGCTCTTCGGCTCCCAGATCAGGAAGGGGTGATCGGGCTTGTGCTCGGCCCAGTGCGAGACGAGCCAGGGAATGTCCTGGCCCGCCATCTGGAAGGCGTCGACGAGGGCGGGATCGAGCGTATCGGGCATCGGTGGCGAACTCCGTGGAATCGGTGGAACCGGGTCGGCCGGGGTATAGCCGAGTGGTCCGGGGGCATCACCCGCGGTCGGAGAAGGTGCTAGCGTACGCGTCCGCTGCCGAACGCGGCGAGAACCCGAAAGACCGAACCAGGAGACCCCCGCGATGCCGATCCAGGAAGGCGAGAAGATTCCCTCCGTCAAGCTCAAGAACACCGACATGTCCGACGTCACGACGGACGAGCTCTTCTCGGGACGAAAGGTCGTGCTCTTCGCCGTCCCCGGCGCGTTCACGCCGACCTGCTCCGAGCAGCACCTGCCGGGCTACATCGCCCAGGCCGACGCCATCAAGGCGAAGGGCGTCGACGAGATCGTCTGCATGTCCGTGAACGACGCCTTCGTGATGGACGCGTGGGGCAAGGATCGGGGCGCCGGTGACGCGGTGCGCCTGGTCGCGGACGGCAACGGCGATCTGACGAAGGCCCTCGGCCTCGAGATGGACGGCACTGGGATCGGCTTCGGCCTCCGCAGTCAGCGCTTCGCGATGATCGTCGACGACGGAAAGGTCACCAAGCTCGCCGTCGAAGAGCCCATGAAGTTCGAGGCCAGCGCCGCCGAGGCGATCCTCGCCGCGCTCTAGCGCCGGCACTTCTCCGCCACAACACTTTCACGATCTGCACGATCCGTACACCGGCACGCCGCGACGACCTTCCGGTCCGCGGCGCAGCTCCCAACCACCCAAGAAAGACTCACAGAGGGGATTCCAGCAATGGCCAACGAAGAATTCGGACCGCTCGCGCCGCTGATCGGCACCTGGCGCGGTGATCAGGGCGTCAACGTCTCGTACGACTACGAGCAGGGCAAGATCATCGAAGAGACCTACACCGAGGAGATGACGTTCAAGATCGTCGGTGACGTCGACAACGGCCAGCAGAAGATCTGGGTGCTCGACTACATCACCGCCGCGAAGCGAACCGGCTCCGACGAGGTCTTCCACACCGAGCTCGGCTTCTGGGGCTGGGACCCGGTCCGCAAGGAAGTCATGCGCTGCTTCATGGTCCCGCGCATGTCCGCGATCCTCGCCGGCGGCACCTGCGAGCCCGACGCGAAGAGCTTCTCGCTGAACGCGAAGCTCGGTGCGGAGGATTGGGGCGTGCTCTCGAACCCGTACCTCTGCGAGAACGCGAAGTGCACCCGCTACGAGTCGTCCTACACGATCGACGGCGACACGTTCTCCTACGAGGAGAACACGGTCATGGACATGAAGTCCCTGGGCGGCAAGTCGATGGACCACACCGACAAGAACACGCTCAAGCGCGTCTGAACGGTTGCGGCCTCTGGCCGCCACTCTGGCCGCCAGCAGGGGCTCGTGACGGGCGACGGCGCTGCGGCTCCGGGCGCCCGATGGGGCCTCCCCGAAACGAACGAACGCCGCCCCGGAGGATTCTGGGGCGGCGTTTCTCTTTTCAGGCCCAGGCCTTGAAGCCTTTCCCTCTAGTGGGTCGAGAACTCGACGGGGAGGGTCTGGGGCCCGCGAAGGACGGTGCCCTGGATGCCCGGGTCGCTGCCGTCGGCGAGGCGCAGGTCCGGGAGCCGCTCGGAGAGGACGCGGAGGCTGACCTCCATCTCGCGGCGCGCGAGGTGGGAGCCCAGGCAGAAATGGGCGCCGTGGCCGAACGAGAGGAACTCGCGCTCCTTGCGATCCGGGTCGAAGCGATCCGGCGCATCGAAGACCTCGCGATCGCGGTTGGCCGAGGTGATCCCGAAGAGGACCTCGGAGCCGCCGGGGATGTCCACCCCCGCCCAGCGCACGTCCTTCGGCGCGAAGCGGGGTAGCAGCGCGGTCGGCCCCTCCCAGCGGAGCGCCTCCTGCACGACGGCCGGGATGCATTCCGGCTCGGCCTTCACGCGCTCCCACACGTCCCGGTGGGTCAGGGCCGCATACATCATGCTTCCGAGGCCGCGATAGGTCGTGTCCGCCCCGGCCGGGAAGAGCAGCCGCAGGAACGAGAAGATCTCCTCGTCCGAGAGGCGCTCGCCGTCGACCTCGACGCTCGCGAGGGACGAGAGGAGATCCTCCCCCGGCTTCGCGCGCCGGTCGTCGACGATCGGCTTCAGGTAGTCGGTGAAGTCCGCTGAGGCCCGCTTCGCGCCTTCCGGATCCCAGGGAAAGTCGATCAGGCCGTCGCCCCAGCGCTTCAAGCGCGCGAAATCCGTCGGCGGGAAGTCGAGCAGGCGGGTGATCACGGTGAACGCGTACCGCGTCGTGTAGCTCTCGACGAGGTCGGTCGTGCCGCGCGGACCGTCCTGGGCCTCGAGGATGGCGTCGACGAGCTGATGGGCCACGGGGGTGAGGAAGGCCTCTACGAACTCGGTCATCAGTCGCGGCCGGAACGCGGCGGAGACGAGGGCGCGGTTGCGGCGGTGCTCCTCGCCGCCCATGCACTGGATCGTGTGGCCCATGACCGGTTCCGTGTGGCGCGAATAGGCGGCGGAGGACGGGAAGGACTCGTCGTCGGCCATCGCGCTCCGCAGGTCGCCGAAGCGCGTGATCAGATAGGCCGTCGCGCCGTGATAGCGGACGGGCGCCACGGCATGTCGCGTCCGCAGGTCGGCCAGGACCTCGTGCAGGTTCGGCACGGCGTCCATCGCGAAATCGATCTCGGGAAACTCGACCATCACATCGGGCATCGCGGCGTCTCCCGGCGACCGCGGGGCCGCCTCGAGGGGAGCCGTCAGTCTACTCGGGCGATCGCGACTCTGCCCTCGCGGCGCGGGCCGCGAATGGGCGATCGTGGGGCCCGACGCGCGCCCGTCGGACGCCGCTCGACGTCGCGCGCGAACGGAGGAGGAACGCTCATGCCGAGGGAATGCGAGGGGCGCGTGGCGCTGGTGACCGGGGCGAGTCGGGGCGGAACGGGAACCGCCCTCGCGATCCGGCTCGCCGCCGAGGGCGCGCGGGTCGCGATCACCGCCCGGAGCGCGTCCGGACTCGAAGCGACCCGCGAGCGGATCGAAGAGGTCGGGGCGCGGCCGCTGGTGCTGCCCTGCGACCTGTCCGACCCGGACGGCGGGCGGGAGCGGCTCGTGGCGCACGTCGAGGACGCGCTGGGCCCCGTCGACATCCTCGTGAACAACGCTGCAGCGGGCGGCTACCAGCCCTTCGACGCCTTCGGTCGCGAAGAACGACGGATCGCCGCCGAGGTGAACGTCTGGGCGCCCTGGGAGCTCATGCAGGCGGTCCTGCCGGGCATGCGCGCGCGCCGCCGCGGCTGGATCCTCAACATGACCACGTCGGTCGCGGAGCTCCCGGCCGGTCCGCCCTTCGCGCGCTCAGGCCCGGCGAGGGCGGGCACCCTGTACGGCGGGAGCAAGGCCATGCTCAACCGCGTGACCGTCGGCGTCGCCGCGGAGGTCGAGGGCCAGGGCATCGCGGTGAACGCGCTCACGCCCCAGGCGGCGATCCTCACGCCGGCGCTCGAGGCCGCGCGCGAGAGCGGTGCGATCCATCCCGACCTCTTCGAGCCGCTCGAGACGATGGTCGAGGCGGCCCTGGCGCTCTGCACCGCCTCTCCGGACGGGCTGCACGGGCGGATCGGCTACAGCCTCGCGCTGCTCGAGGATCTCTCGCGGCCGGTCCGTACGCTGGATGGCGCGCGCCTGCTCGAAGGGTGGCAGCCCGAGGATCTCCCGGGCCGGCTCGAGCGCCAGCGGGCGACGATGCAGGCCCGGGAAGGCGGTGGCTACGGCCTCGACTGACGCCGCCGGCCGGGTCGACGAACGCGTCGCCCGTCGCGATTCGTCCGAAGCGCGCGGGCCCCGTCAGGCCCCGCCGGCGCCCGCGTTCGGCGTGGCGCGGATCCAGTCCACGACGAGGGCCGCCGCCTCGGCACCGCAGTCCTCCTGCCAGAAGTGTCCGGCGCGCTCGAGGGTCCGGTGGGGCTGTCCCTTCGCTCCGGGAACCCGCTCGCGGAAGATCTCCGCCCAGCCGCGAGTCGGCGGATCCGAATCGCCGAAGAGCGTCAGGAAGGGACGCTCGAATCGCGCGAGGGCGGCCCAGGTCGCGCGGTTGATCGCCGCGCCCTCGTCGCTCTCGGTGACCGGGATCAGGATCGGGTACTGGCGCATCCCC
>JAUIMK010000220.1 GCA_030432735.1 bacterium | reverse complement strand
CGGCGGCGTGATCCGCGCGCGCATCGTCGGCGTGAAGGCCCTCGCCTCGGCGCTCTCGATCGGCACCGGCGGCTCGGTCGGCCGCGAAGGACCGATCGTGCAGATCGGCTCCGCCTTCGGCTCGACGCTCGGCCAGAAGCTCCAGCTGAACGCCGCCGGCATCCGGACCCTCGTCGGCTGCGGCGCCGCCGCGGGCATCTCCGCCACGTTCAATGCACCGATCGCCGGCGCGATCTTCGCCGCCGAGATCATCGTCGGCGATTTCGCGGTCACGCAGTTCACCCCGATCGTGATCAGCTCGGTCGTAGCCTCCGTCGTCACGCGCTATGCGATCGGCAACCACCCGGCGTTCCCGGTCCCCGACTACGAGATCGTGAGCCCCTTCGAGCTCGGCCCCTACATGATCGCCGGCATCGTCGCCGGACTCGTCGCCGTCGCCTTCATCCGGACCCTCTCCTTTGCCGAGGACACGTTCGAACGCGTGCCGCTTCCCGAGTGGTCGAAGGCGAGCGTCGGCGGCGCGATGGTCGGTGTGATGGCGATCTGGCTGCCCAACGTCTACGGCGTCGGCTACACGACGATCGCCGGCGCGCTGACCGGTCAGCTCACCGCCGGCCTGATGGGGCTCCTGGTCGTCGCGAAGATCCTGGCGACCTCCATCACGATCGGATCCGGCGGTTCGGGCGGCGTCTTCGCCCCGTCCCTCTTCCTGGGCGCGACCGCCGGCGGCGTCGTCGGGGTGCTCGTCGAGCAGTACTTCCCGGGCGCGACGGCCACGAGCGGGGCCTACGCGCTGGTCACGATGGGCGCGGTCGTCGCGGCGGCCACCCACGCCCCGGTCTCCGCGATCATCATCATCTTCGAGCTGACCCAGACGATCGACATCATCCCGGCGTTGATGACCGCGTGCGTGATCTCGACTCTCGTCGCCCAGCTCTCGTTCCGCGACTCCATCTACACGACGAAGCTGCGCCGCCAGGGCGTCGACATGTTCGAGGCGCGAAACCCGAACGTGCTGAAGGACCTGTCGGTGCGGGACGTGATCGTGCTCGACCCGGTCGTCATCCCGGCGAGCGCCGACTTCAAGACGATCCTCGACCTCGTCGTGTCGAGCCCCCACAACCAGTTCTACGTCGCGAGCCCCTCCGGCGCGCACATGGGCGCGATCTCGCTCCAGGAGATCCGCCGCCTCATCTACGAGCAGGACGCGCTCCAGCACGTCGTCGTCGCGGGCGATCTCGTCGACCCGAGCCACCCGTCGGTCACCGACGACGTCGACCTCTCGGTCGTGATGTCGATCTTCAGCTCCACCCACGTGGACGAGATCGCCGTCGTGAACGCCGACGACCCGGACAAGCTCGTGGGCACGGTCCGCGAGAAGGACGTGATCGAAGCGAGCCACACCGAACAGCTCCGCCGGGATCTGGCCGGCGGGATGCAGACGAGCCTGCGCGCCGCAGGGGCGGGCCAGACCGTCGACCTCGGCGACGGGCATCAGCTCCGCGAGATCATGGCACCGCCCCACGTCGTCGGTCGGTCGCTGCGCAAGCTCGGCCTGCGCGAGCGTCTCGGCGTGCAGGTCCTGCTCGTGCGCTCGCGGAAGCCCGACGGCGCGACGCATCTCCGTGTACCCCACGGTGAGGACGTGCTCGTCGAGGGCGACGCCGTGATCGTCGCGGGCACGACCCAGGCGCTCGACATGCTCGACGCCCTCTCCTCGCAGCCGCCGCCGGAGACGACGCTCTCCTGACGCTGCGGGCGCTGTCCTGACGCTCCGGGCGCTCTTGCGACGCTGTAGGCGCACTCCCGACGTTGCGCAGGTCTGTCCGATCGGTCATCTCTGGCCGATTTTTCGGCCAATCGTGACCGATGGCGTCCGAAGAGCCGGCTGAGCGGGCCCTCAGGCGCCGCTCGGCCGACGCGACGCCTGGCACGGGCCTTGCTCTCTACAGGGGGGACCGCAACGAACGACAGGAGGAACGACAATGAGTACGCAGCCCTATATGAATCGCAGCCCCTTCGAGACGACCCGCGAGCGGCCGATCCCAATAGGCCGGCGACGGATCTCGCGGCCGCCCCGGACCGCCGTCCACGCCGGCCCCCTCGTGCTCGCCCGCGACGGCGCGCCGACCCAGCTCGAGCGCTACCTCGAGCGGGAGGAGGACCGCGAGCTCATCCTGATGCATCGAGGCCAGCCGGCGTTCCGCGAGATCGCGCGTGAGACGAGCGTGAACGCGGTCCGGCTCGAGGGCTTCGAGGAGCAGACCGAGGCGCGGGCGGCGGCGGACATGGCGATCGCCCTCGGTGCCGAGCAGCTCGAGTTCGCCATCGACGAGCCCTGTCTACGCAACGACGCGGGGCGGCCGGTGCGAGAGCTGTCCGCGTTCGAGGCGAAGGCCTATGCCGCCGACGCGCGGCTCCCGACCCGTATTCGCGCGAAGCTCGACGCCGGTTGTTCGGCCCTCGAGCGTGGTCTTCGCCAGTTCCGGATCGGCCATCCCGCAGCCCTCGATCGGGAGCGCGCGACCGTCGTGTTCCCGGATCCGCCGATGGCCTTCGGAGCGGAGCTCTTCGAGCCGGAAGATCCAGAGCCAGCCGACGCCCGGGCCGGGACCCAGCGACGACGCGATCCCTCGACGCCCGAGGACGTGTCGCTTCCCCCGCTCGACCTGCGCACCTACGAGCCGAGTCGCCGCGTGAAGCGTACGCCGCGCACCACCTGCGAGATCGGCCCGCGCGGTCCGCAGCCCTTCCCGGACCTACCCGAGCCCTACGCGACCTATCAGATCGGCTCCCGACGCCGCGCGCGCCGGCGAATCGCGAGGCGCGCGTGAGCCTCGCGGCGGCGGTGAACAGCCGAGCGACGGCTCCGGGGCACGCGATGCTCGGCTTCGACGCCTGCGTCGGCGAGTGGCGGGCGCTCCTCCGGCAGCACGTCGGTCCGGTGGACGCGCTCCGCTGGGTCCTGCGCGAGAACCTCCGCGTCGGAAACGGCGAAGGAGATCCGTCGATCTCGATCCATTTCCAGTGCATCGAGCCGGAACTCTCGCCGCGCGACGTCGCGCGGGTCTTCGAACGAGAGCGGGCCGCGGGCCGGCCCGTCCACCTCGAGCTGGTCGCGGCACTGCCGGAAGCCCTGGTCGTCTCGCTCCGTCGAGGTCCGACCTGGGCACGACATCGGGACGGCGGGCGGGGCGTCACGATGCAGACCGAGCCGTCCTTCCATTCCTTCGTCGAGGTCGACTCGATCGAGGAGTGGCGGTCGCTGCGCGAGGGGCCCGAACGGAAGGGCGCGATCGAGATCCTCGACGGCGTCCTCCCCGCGCGGACGACGACCGCCCCGACGCCATGAACCGGCGCGAGGCGCAAGCGCTACCGTTCGGGTCATCGTGCCCCGCACCGACTCGAAGCACGCCTCACGCCCGTCGAGCCCGCCCGATCGGCTGATCCTCGTCGACTCCAGAGAGGTCGCGAAGCTCGTCGACGGCGGTGCGTACGAGCTCGTGCGATGGCCGGCGGACGACGGCCCGACGAGCGGGACCGCGCCGCGCCTCGCGATCCTCGACGCGCGCGGGCGTCGCGCGAAGCAGGCGCGCGAACGGATCGCGGAGCTCAAGCGGCGCTGGCCCCTCGTGGACACCCTCGTCTACGAGCCCGACGCGAGCGGCCCCGCCGTCCGCGCCTGGTTGAAGAACGGCGTCCGCGACGTCCTCTTCGACGAGTCGGCGGCGCGGATCCGCGAGCGCCTCGAATCCCTGCTCGACGCACAGCGCGTGCTCCCGGTCGTCGATGAGCTCGCACGACGCCGTGTCCGCACGTCTCGCTTCGAAGGCATGCTGAGCCGAAGCAACGCGATGTGGGAGCTCTTCGAGACCTGCGCCCGCGTCGCACCGACCGACGCAAACGTCCTCGTCTTCGGAGAGACGGGGACGGGCAAGGAGCTGCTGGCTCGCGCGGTCCATCGCCGCTCCGGACGCGCCGGTCGCTTCGTCGCGGTGAACTGCTCGAGCCTCCCCGAGGCCTTGATCGAGTCCGAGCTCTTCGGCTACGAGCGCGGCGCCTTCACGGGAGCGGCCCGCGCTCACGAAGGCATCTTCCGCTCCGCCGACGGAGGCACCGTCTTTCTCGACGAGATCGGGGACATGCCCCTCGCCGCCCAGCAGAGCCTGCTGCGCGTACTCGAGGCCCGCACGGTTCGCCCGGTCGGCGGAACGGACGAGGTCGAGATCGACGTGCGGGTCGTCGCGGCGACCCACGTAAACCTCGAAGAGGCCGTTCTCGAGAACCGCTTCCGGGAGGACCTCTTCTACCGGCTGGACGTGATCCGACTGACGATCCCGCCGCTCCGCGACCGCCCCGAGGACGTGCTCTTCCTCTTCGCACATTTCGCGCGACGGTTCGGGAAACAATACGGTGTCGACGCGCCGAAGCCGGACACGAAGGCGCTCGAAGAGCTGACCGCGTACGCCTGGCCGGGCAACGTCCGCGAGCTCGAGAACTTCGCGGAGCGGGCGGTGCTCCGCCGGAAGAAGACCCTCACCGCGCGGGACGTCGAGGAGTGGGTGCGTCCGACGCAACGGTCGAGCGAGCCGACGCGCCTGCTGCGAGGCGACGCGGTCGCTGCGTCGACCGACTCGCGAGACGCGACACCCGGAGCCCCCGAGGCGCAGCCGGAGCTCGACACCGACGTCGACCTGCAGACGGCGCTCGATCCGATCGTCTCGCGGCTCGAGGAGCGCTACCTGCGCGCGGTGCTCTCGGAGTGCCGGGGCATCATCCAGGACGCGGCGGCGCGGGCCGGCCTCTCGCGTCGCACGCTCCAACGAAAGATGCGGACCCATGGCCTCCGGAAGGAAGAGTTCCGTTCCCGCTGACCCCTCGCATCCCTCGGCGCCGGAACAGGGCGCGGCGCTCGCGCCCCGCCCCCGCGACGTGGCGCACGAGCGCCTCCGCTTTCGCGGCGGCAACCGGGTCGACTTCTTCGATTCCGGTCGCAGCGCGTTCCCCGCGATGCTCGACGCGATCGGCGATGCGGAGCGGTCGATCGACCTCGAGATCTACACGCTGCGCGCGGACGGGGTCGGTCACCGCTTCCGGGACGCGTTGATCGAGCGCGCGCGCCGCGGCGTCGAAGTGCGCCTGGTCTACGACGCGCTCGGCTCGCTCGGGATCGAGGCCGCGTTCCTCGAGTCGCTGCGGAGCGAAGGCGTGCTCGTGCGGCCGTTCAACCCGCTGTCCCGTTGGGCTCGGCTCCTCGGACCGCGCGGGCGCATCGACGCCGGCGCGTGGTCTCCGCGCAAGCGCAACCACCGGAAGCTCCTCCTCCTCGACCAGCGAATCGCGTTCAGCGGCGGCCTGAACCTCGCCGACGAATACGACGCCCCAGCGCGCACCGACGGGACCGGAGACGCCTGGCGCGACACGCACGTTCGCGTCGAAGGCCCGCTCGCGCACGACTACGCCGAGGTCTTCGAGGAGACCTGGCGTCAAACCGACGGAGCGCCCGGCCCCCGAACCGGGTCCCCGTCAACGGAATCGAACGCGCCCGTTCGCGCGGCGGTGCTCGCCGACGGGAGACGCCGCGCGAACCGCAGGACCGATCACCTCTTCGCCGAGCTGATCGCGGGCGCGCGCTCGCACGTCCGCTGGACGAGCCCCTACTTCGCGCCGACCCGGCGGGTGCGACGCGAACTGGAGCGCGCTGCCGAGCGAGGCGTTCGCGTCGAGATCCTGACCGCCGGCGAGTCCGATCACGCGCTGCTCCGGTGGAGCCACCACGCGACCGTCGATCGCCTGCTCCGCGCGGGCGTCCTCGCCTTCGAGTACGTCCCCGCGATGATGCACGCGAAGACCGCCGTCTTCGACGGGCGGATCGCCGTCGTCGGCAGCTCCAACCTCGATCGCCAGAGCCTGAAGCACAACTTCGAGCTGAACACGGTCTTCGACGATCCCGACGTCGCCGATCGGCTCGACCGCATGATCGAATCCGACCTCTCGCACTCGACGGCGATCACGCCGGAGGGGCTGGCTGCGCGGAGCCTGCCCGAGCGGATCCGTGACCGGCTCGCGGCCGCCCTCGTCGACCGGCTGCTCTGAACGGAGGCCCCGCGGACCGCGCCCGCGGCGCTAGCTCCGCTCGGACAGCGCCAGCTCGATGCCGGTCGCCCCGGGCGCGAGCCCCTCGACCACGACGCTCGAGATGTCCCCGGCGCCGCGGGTCATCGCGTTCCCGTCGGCGTCGAGCCGCGCGGAGAGCGAGATCGCCCCGGCGAACTGCATCGTCGGGATCATCACGTTCTCCGGGCCGATCGAGAACGACAGGGGAAAGTCGGGATTCGGGATCCGCAGCACCGCGAGCGGCGGCCCTCCGGTTGCCCCCTGCGGCCGCGCGATCACGAAGAGCACGCCCTGATCGGGACGCGCCATCGCCAGCTCCGGCGCGAGGGTGATCTCACCGGTGATCGCGCCTCCCCCCGATCCCGTCGCGGGGGACGGAGCGGCGCCTTCGGCGCGCGCCGGCGGAACGGCACCGCGCGGCGTCCCGCCTTCGTTCTCGCTCTGCCCCTCCGCCGAGCCGACGCCGCCGGGCGGGCCGGGGAAGATCCGAGCCAGATCCGGCGCGCGCGGCTCCTCGCCGGGCTGGTAGGGCTCCACGTTCCGATCGCAGGCGAGAAGCGCCAGCCCGAGCACGATCGACACGAGCCCCGCACGAATGAGCGTGGCCGAAACGCCTCGCCTCGGGACGGGCGGGCGGGAAGATCGAAGCGACCGGACGGAATTCCGCATGCGCCGCACCTTAGCGCGGCCGCCCTCCCCGACCACGAGGCGCGTCCGACCGCGCGACCCGGACGACGGGATCAAGCGAGGCGCCCGATCGACCGCTGTGGAGATGCGTGAAGACTGCCACTTCGATTCTCGTGGTTTCCGTCCTGCTCGCGCTCACCGCATCCGCCCAGCAGGCCCGCCTCGTGTGCCCGCCCGGGCAGATCCTCGCCGGCGGCGCCGTCGACGAGACGGTCTTCCTGCGGACCGCCTCGCGAGGGGTTCGCGCCGAGTGGTGCGAGCGATACGACGCTCTCGGCCGCAGCGAACGGATCGGCCCGTACCGCGAGCGCGATCGCGACGGGGCCCTGCGCCTCGAGGCGACGTACGTCGGCGGGCGCCTCGCGGGGCCGGTGGTCGCGTATCACGAGGACGGGAGCGTCTTCCTTCGCGGCAGGCTCGTCGCGGGCCGCTGGGACGGGGCGGTGTCCCTGCACCGGGAGAACGGCGAGGCGCTCTGGTCCGGCACGTACTCCGAGGGACGGCTCGTCGCGCGGGAGGACACGGACGCCTCACTCGTGAGTCCGGTCGCGCACGCCCCCGCGCCGCGCGACACGCCCGCACGCCCGCGCGCATCACAGCGCGCAACCGGACGCGCATCGCAGCGCACGTCGGCCGACGGCGCGACGATGACGCCGACGACCACGACGGCGGCGGGAATCCGCGCCGCCCGCTGATCGATCGCAGCGGAGGGTGTTACGCTCCACTCTCCTGCTCGATCGTGCCGCGCGACTGCCAGCGCGAGCCGGTCGTTCATTGCCTGGGGGTGGTCGGTGCGCGTAGGCGGCCGACCTGAGAGCAGACCCTTCGAACCTGATCGTTGCCGCGCATGCCGCGGCGCGCGTAGGGAAGGCCGCCATGTCCGCCGATTCCAGTCCGTCCTCCGAAAACCTCGCGCTCCTCGCCAGCCGCTTCGGGCTGCCCGGGCTCGGGAACAACCCCTCTTCGTCGCTCCTCGGGACCACGCCGGGAAGCTTCGCGAACCCGCCCGAGATCGGCGGGGCGCGGACCTTCTCGTCGCCCGACACCCCCGGCATGCCGAAGCCCTCGGACAAGACCGCGTGGGACTTCATGCCGCCGGACTGGACCGAGCTGCCCGGCGACGCGCGCTGCGCCGAGAGCGCGCATCCCGAGTTCGCGCCGGCGAACGCCTACCGCTTCGCGGCACCGGAAGGCTTCGAGCCGATCACGCAGCTCGAGCACGCGCGACTCGGAGCCATCACGCCCGAGATGCGCCGCGTCGCCCAGCGCGAGCCGCACCTCTCGCCCGAGGAAGTGCGCGACGAGGTCGCGGCGGGGCGCATGGTGATCCCCGCCAACAAGGTGCA
>JAUIMK010000219.1 GCA_030432735.1 bacterium | reverse complement strand
CCGAGGGGCGCGAACACCCGCTCGAGCCTCGATGCGTCGCGAACGAACACGCGGACCGTATGTCCCGCCTCGACCAGGGCCGCCGCGGCGTGACAGCCGATCAGGCCCGTCGCGCCGGTCACGAGGATCTTCATCGAAAGGAAGCTCCAGTCAGTAGATGCGCCCGACGTAGTGACCCCAGAGGTCGAAGAGGAAGAGGCTGATCATCGCCGCGGCGCTCGCCTCGATCAGGATCCGCGACGTGGACCACCTCGCCTCGCTCATCGTCTCGTCCAGGCGGTACACGCTCGGGAAGCTGGCCACGAAATACATCGAGTAGATGATCGATCCCCAGAGCAGCATCGCGTCGAGGTCCTCGTACCAGACCGTCGTGCTCGCCGCCTGCGTGATGTAGAGCCGCGTCTCCGCCCAGGCCCAGAAGAGCGCGGAGACGAGCACGATCCCCGCCCAGGCGACCCGACGCGCGCTCTTTCCGAGCCCACCGGTCATGTTCCAGACGCGTCGCATGCAGACGACGGCGGCGGTGTGATAGACGACGAAGAAAGCCGTCGCGTTCAGGTACATGCCGAGCGGCACCTTCTGGTAGGTCTCCGCCGCCGTCGCCTCGTCGGGACCGACCAGCGCCGCATCGAAATAGAGGAAGACGTCGTCGTGTCGGTAGCGGAGTCCGAGCAGATCGAAGAAGTACTCGGTGTGGAAATAGGTCACCCAGAACACGAAGACGAACATGTAGACGTTGAACTTCCACCAGTAGCTCTGGTGCCAGGGGACCCCGGAGTGGCGACGCAGCCACCAGGGAAGGAATACGCAGTAGGGGAGCCACATCCCGAGGTTCTGGACGATGTGCCAGAAGTCGTTGGTGTCGAGCCAGCCCATGCCCTGCATGACGCCGTTGTAGACGAAGAAGACCGGGACGAAGGTCAGGAAGAACTTCTCGGCCCAGGCTTTGTCCGGGTTCTCCGAGAACCAGCGCGACGTCGTACTCATCCGTTGCAGCCTCCCACCCTATACGCAGCGCCGGCCCGCGAGAATGCGGCCGGCGTCCGCCCGTCATGTTCCCGATCCGGACAGACCGGAGCAAGCCCGGATTCAGCCCGCGCGCTCCATCACGAAGAACACGTAGCCGAAGGCGTGGAGCCCCGTCCGGACGACCTCGAGCTCCTGGTCGTAGGCGTCGACCATCGCCCGCCCCGCTTCGTCTCCGCACTCGTCGCGCAGCGCGTCGAGACGCGCCTCGATCGAGCCGTAGTAGCCCTCCCACCAATCCTGCTCCGGGAGGACGAAGTCACCGAGCAGCCGATAGCCGCCTTCCTCGATCGCGCGCCGATTCGCCTCCCGCGATCGCATCGCCGGATACTCCCGGCTCCAGAACGCGCGCACCGGCTCCGGCGGGTCGTCGACGAGCCACGCCGCCTCCGTGACGGCGATCCGTCCGCCGGGCGCGAGGAGTCGCTTCCAGTTCGCCAGGCCCGCGTCGAAGCCCACGTTGTAGATCGCCCCTTCGGACCAGATCAGATCGAAGGCACCGTCGGGGAAAGAGGCCGGGTCGAGCTCCGCCATCGAGCCCTCGCGGGTCGTGATCCGGTCCGCGAGCCCCGCCTCGACTGCGCGCGCGTCGAGTTGCTCGAGGAAGGGCGCCACGAGATCGAGCGCGAGGACGTGCCCGCCCGGATCCCCGGCCAGGACGAGGGTCTGCCGGCCGGGCCCGCAGCCCAGGTCGAGCATCCGAGGCGCTCGCGCGATCGGGCGCGCGAGGTCGAGGGCGCGGCGCGTCGAAGCATCGCTCCCGGGGCCCTGCTGAGGCAGTCCCTCGTGCAGCCGCCAGAAGACCTCGAGCTGCCGCCGGCGAATCCGCTCCTCTTCCGCTTCGCTCATGCGTCCTCCGATCGCGCACGGACGACCGCCTCGACGGAATGGTCGTCCGCGAGCACGACCGTCCAATCCGCGCGCCCCGGCACGTCTTCGAGCATGCCGAGGGTGATCCGTTCGAAGTGTTGCACGAAGCGATCGATCGCGACGGCATCCAGACGCCGTTCGGTCGGAAGCGATGCCTCCTGCTGCCCTCGCCACCGCCGGACGGCGTCGAGCCCGGGGACCTGCAGGAACACGAGCTCGTCGAGTCGCTCCCAGACCGGCGCGTAGTCCCGCGCGAGCCGGGCATCGACCTCGGCGCGCCAACGTCCGTCCGGATCCGCCCGGCGCTCGAGGTCGTTGATCGCGGGAGACACCCGATCCGTTCCAGCGGCCCGCGCCCCGACACACCACCCCTCGAGCACGACGAGGTCGAAGGGCCCTTCGACGGAGACCGCGTCGACCCGATCGTCGAGTCCCTTGTCGAAGCGCGGGAGCACGACCGCTCCCGGAAGGAGCAATGCATCGAGCGCCGACCCGAGGGCCGCGACGTCGTGCGTGCCCGGCGGCCCCCGCGTCTCGAAGAGCGGATGGATCGAGCGGGCCCGCTCGCGGCGCGCCGCGCGGCCCAGGTAGAAGTCGTCGAGCCCGACGACCACGGTCCGCAGGCCTCGCTGCGCGCCGGCGGCCTCGATCAGCCGCCCGAGGGTCGACTTCCCGGCGCCCTGCCCGCCCCCGATCCCCACGCGTCGCGACCCGGAGCGCGCCCACGCGACGACCAGCCGCGCCGCGAGCCGTCGGTAGTCGGGCGGGGCGGCGGGGTCGAGCGCGGCTTCGACCCGCGCGACGTCCGCGTCGGCCTCGCCGTCGATCAAGCGCCTTCCGAAGGGCGGTAGACGGAGATCTCGACGGCGTCCGGAAGCGTGTGGTACTCGAGGGTCGACTCGCGGTGTTCCGAGTCGTAGTGGCCGCAGGTCCGCACGTACTCGAGGTACTCGGTCGGATTGAAGGATTCGCCGACGTTGTCGGCCACGACCAGGCTCCCCGGCTTCAGCAGCCCGTTCGCCTCGATCGCGAGGAGGTCCCGCTCGTAGAGATCCTTCCAATGATCGAGGAAGACCATGTCGAAGGGGCCGGTCAGCGTCGGGATGCTCTCCCCCGAGTCGCCGAGGAGGATCTCGACCCGATCCGCGAGCCCGGCGAACTCGACGTTCGCGCGCGCCGCTTCGACGCTCTCCTCGCCGACCTCGAGGGAGACGAGACGCCCCTCCGGCCCGAGCTTCGACGCGAAGAGGACCGCCGAGTAGCCGCAGTAGGCGCCGAGCTCGAGGATCCGCGCGTCCGCGGGCAACCGATCGAAGAGCTCCTGGACGAGGGCGCCCTTGTCGGGCCCCAGGTTCATGAGGAAGCGCTCCTCCGTGGCATATCGATCCATCGTCGCGAGCACGTCCGCCGGGTCTCCCCGACGGGCGTGCTTCGCGACGTAGTCGCTGACCTTCTTCGGGTGCGGCTCGATCTGTTGCACGAGGTCGGCGAGCTCGCTCACCGCTCAGTCCTTCCCGGTCCGATAGTCCCCGAACTGCTCGTCGCGCTTCTGGAGCGCGCTCGTGAGCTTCCCTGCGCCCTTGCCCGTCTGGCTGATGAAGGCCTGGAAGCTCGGCTGGTGGATCGCCAGCGTGCAGAGCTCGGTGCCCTGACGGATACCCTGACGGAACCCCATCGAGTCCATCTGTCGATGCACCGCACGCTTGTTCAGCTGGACGATGTCCGGCGGGAGCGCGGCCATCCGTTCGGCCATCTCGAGGGTCTTCGCTTCGAGCTCCTCGGCGGGGAAGGCGCGCGTCGCCCAACCGCGCTGGACGGCCTCGATCCCGTTGATCGAGTCGCCGGTCAGCATCATCTCCATGCCGCGGCGCATGCCGACGAGCCAGGCGTGGAACTGCATGTCCGGCACGCCGAATCGGACCGCCGGATATCCCATCTGGGCATCCTCGGCCATGTAGACGACGTCGCAGCCCGTCGCGAGCTCGCTCCCGCCGGCGAGGCAGAAGCCGTGGACCTGGGCGATCACGGGCTTCGCCATGTCCCAGATGCTCATCCAGCCGTCGGTCACGTGGCGCGGCCACTGCCCTTCGCCCGCCGCCGTGAAGAACGGATACTCGAGCCCTTCGTTGCCACCGCCGAGGTCGTAGCCAGCGGAGAAGCTCGGCCCCGCGCCGCGCACGATCTGCACGTGCACGTCGGGATCGTTGTCGCCTTCCTGAAGGGCGTGGAGCAGCTCGGCCCGAAGCTTGTTGTTCAGCGCATTGCGCTTCTCCGGTCGGTTCAGCGTCACGCGATTCACGTGCGGTGCCGGACGATCGACCAGCAGGACTTCGTATTCGTCGGCGGAAGCCGGCCAGGACGGACGGAGATCGCCGTCGGCGCCGGGGGCATCGTTGTCGTAGCTCATGAGGAGACTCCCTTGCCCCGCGTCTCGCGGAGCGGTCGTGTTCGGGGCGATTCCACGGGAACCGCACCCGGGCGGCATACCCGGCGCGAAAGGCGCGGGGCCTGGATCCTAAACCGCGGCCGCCCCCACCACAACGCGGGCCGAGGAGGCCGTTTCGCCGGCCACCCGGCCCCATTCGCGACGTGGTAGCTTCGGACGGCGCCCCTCGCGAGGAAGAAGCCATGCCCGACCGCGCGCCCCGACCGATCGCGGCCCGCCCGATCACCCGCCGCCGCTTCACCGCCGCGCTCGGCTGGAGCGCGTTCGGTGCCGTCTCCCTCGGCGCGGTGCCAGCCCTGGGCGAAGCGCCGGCGCAGCGCGGCGCCACCCGGACGGGATCCCCGGTACCGCCCGTCGCGCCTGCGCTCCTCGAAGAGAGCCCCTTCGTCTACGTCTCTCCGCTCAAGCGCGACGGCACCGAGAGCACCTGCCACGCCGAGCTCTGGTATGCCTGGCTCGATGGGGCCGTGGTCGTGATCGTCGCGCGGAATCGCTGGAAGGCGACCGCCCTCTCGCGCGGCCTCGATCGCGCACGGATCTGGGTCGGCGACCACGGCGTCTGGAAGACGTGGTACGGCGGCCGAAACGAGGCCTTTCGCGAAGCGCCCGCGTTCGTCGGTCGGGGGCAGCGCGTCGCGGACGACGCGCTGCTCGAACGCCTGCTCGCGCGCTACGAGACCAAATATCCGGACGAGATCGCGGATTGGCGCGCTCCGATGCGTGACGGATACGCGGACGGATCTCGCGTGTTGATCCGCTACACGCCGATCGGCTGAGTCGCGGGCGCCGCCGTCGCCGATCCCTCGCACGACGAGCACCCGCAGCCCGCGCGCTACCCTTCGCGGGCGCCACCGGGAGACGCCCTTGTCGATCGCCACCGCCCCTTCACACCGCACCGCCCTGATCACCGGCGCCTCCGCCGGCCTCGGCGTCGAGTTCGCCGACCAGCTCGCCGAACGGGGCTACGAGCTGGTCCTCGTCGCGCGTCGACAGGAGAAGCTCGAGGCGGTCGCCGCCGACCTCTCCGCGCGACACGGCGTCGACGTGCACACGATCGCTGCGGACCTGGCGGATCCCGACGCCCCTCGCGCGCTCTTCGAGGAGACCCGACGCCGCGGTCTCCACGTCGACTTCCTCGTGAACAACGCGGGCAGCGCGGGCCCCTCCCTGCTCGAAGAGAAGGACTGGGCCCCGCAGGCCGCCTTCCTCGAGCTGATGATGACCTCCGTCGCACACATGTGTCACCACTTCATCCCCCCGATGCAGGCGCGCGGATTCGGTCGGGTGATCAACGTCTCGTCCTTCGCGGGGCGACTGGCTCGCGCGGCGGGCGCCCACTACGGCCCGTCGAAGGCCTACCTGGTCGCCCTCTCCGAGGAGCTCGACCTCATGCTCGGGAAGACGAACGTCCACGTCTCCGCACTGTGCCCGGGCTTCACGCACACCGACTTCCACGAGACCGCCGGCCTGACCGAGATGAAGAACGCCCTGCCGGGCTTCATGTGGTACGACGCCGAGACGGTCGTGCGCGAAGGCATCGAAGCCGTCGAGCGCGGCAAGCCGATCGCGATCTCCGGTCGCCTCTATCGATGGCTCGACCCCTTCGCCCAGTCGAAGCTCTTCCGGCCGATCATCAAGGCGCTCGCTCCGGGCCGCTGACCGACGTGCGTGGCTAGCGTCCGGGCGCCGCGCCGCAACACGCGCGTGCGGTGCCGATGGTCGCGTGCGTTCCCTGCTTGCTACGCTCCGGCCACGCCGGAGAACTCCGGCGCATCCCCCGGAATGCGCGAAGCGACGGCGCCCGAGCTTCGCGCGACGAGTCGAACATGAGTCTTCCGAGTCACCATCCCTTCTCGATCGAGTACACCGCGAACCCGCACCCGACCTTCGCGCGCGCCCACGGCGGCGACGACTTCATCGAAGTGCCGGAGATGCAGGCCCTCCTCGTCCACGGCTACGACGCCGTCCGGGCGCTCTGCGACCACCCGAGCGTCTCGCGCAATCCGATGGACGCGGGCTTCGGCGACGCCGAGGCGCTCGCTCAGCGCATGGAGCGCTGGCCGACCCTCGAATCCGCCGCCCTCCAGATGGTCAACGAAGACGGAACCGCGAACACGAGCGTCATGCGGGAGCTCCTGGCCCCCGACTTCCGGCCGAGCATGATCCGCAAGATGGACGAGACGGTGCACGAGGTGGTCGAGCAGGTCTGCGCGCCGCTGCGAAGCGAACGGTCCCTCGACATCGTGAAGACGGTGCAGGAGGTTCCCCTCCGCGTGATCTCGCGGCTGCTGGGGATCGAGGACGCCACGCGCGACGCGGATCTCTTCCTCAGCTCCGCGCCGGACTATTTCCGCGGGATCAACCCCGTCGCCAGCGACACCGACCGCGACAAGGCGGAGCTCGCCGCGAAGACGATGTTCGAGATCCTCGAGCGGACGGTCGCGGATCGGCGCGCGAACCCGCAGACCGACATGGTCACGCAGGTGATCGAGATCGCCGACAAGCGCGGCGACGTCCACCCCGACGTGCTGGTCCGCGTGCTCGTGATCCTCGTCGCCGCGGGAACCGACACGACCCGGCTGTCGACCTCCCTCGCCGTCAAGACGCTGCTCTCCCACCCGGACGAGATGGAAGCGCTCCGGGACGATCGTTCGAAGATCAAGAACGCGGTCATGGAATGCCTGCGCTTCGAGAGCCCGACGAAGTATCTGATGCGGGCCTCGACCGAGGACTTCGAGATCGACGGACGTGAGATTCCGCGCGGCCGGCTGATCCTGCTGTCGCTCATGGGGGCGGGTTGGGACCCGAGGGTCTATCCCGAGCCGGAGCGCTTCGACGTCGACCGCGATCTTCGCGGCAGCCTCAACTTCGGTTTCGGCTCGGGCTACTGCCTCGGCGTCCACCTCGCGCGCCTGCAGGTCGGGACGCTCCTCGACTACATCCTCGACCATCTGCCGTCGAACGCGCGCGTGATCGAGGAAGGCATCACCTGGGATCCCGGCAACCTCTCGCTCCGCGAGCTCACGGCGCTGCCCGTCGAGATCCCCTGACCGGAACCGACGACACAGGAGAACGAACATGGGTCGCCTCGACGGAAGAGTCGCCATCGTGACCGGCGCCGGCCTCGGCATCGGCCGCGGGATCGCCCAGCGCTACGTGGAAGAAGGCGCGAAGGTCGTGATCGCCGAGCTTTCCCCCGACGCCGGGAAGCGAACCGCCGACGAGCTCGGCGAGAACGCCGTCTTCGTCGAGACCGACGCGGGGGACAAGGCGAGCGTCGAGAACATGGTGGAGGCCACGGTCGACCGCTTCGGAACGGTCGACATCCTCGTGAACAACGCCTGGGGCGGAGGGCGGATCGGTCGCATCGAGAAGAAGACCGAGGCGCTCATGAACCACGGCCTGGCGATCGGCTTCCTGGGCCCCTTCTGGGGGATGGTGGCCGTCCACCCGATCATGAAGGCGAAGGGCTGGGGACGGATCGTCAACATCTGCTCGCTGAACGGCGTGAACGCGCACATGGGCACCGCCGAGTACAACACCAGCAAGGAAGCGCTCCGGGCCGCCACCCGCACCGCCGCCCGGGAGTGGGCCGGCGACGGCATCACCGCGAACGTGATCTGCCCGGCCGCCAAGTCGGACTCCTTCGATCAGACGATGTCCGCTCACCCCGAGCTCGTCGCCGCCGCCGACGCGGCGAACCCGATGGGCCGAATCGGCGACTGCTACGAGGACATCGCGCCCGTCGCCCTCTTCCTGGCGAGCGAGGACTGCCGCTACCTGACCGGCAACACGCTCTTCGTCGACGGCGGATCGCACATCAACGGCTCCGCCTGGGCTCCGGATCTCGACTGAATGGTTCGGT
>JAUIMK010000542.1 GCA_030432735.1 bacterium | reverse complement strand
CGTCGTCGTCCTCGCCTTCCATCCGTCGGACGATCTGATCGACGACAACCTCGAGCTCGCGCGCGAGTCTCCGCGGCTGCCGGGAGACGGTCTGCGTCCCTTCGTGACGATCGACGCCGAGGGCGAGCCGGAGCCGGGCTACGCCAATCCGCTGCGCGCCGGGCTGCGCGCCCGATCCGCCGGGTTCGCGCTCCTCGAGAAGCAGCTCGGTCGCCTCGCCGCCCGCCGGGGAATGCGAACGCTCGCCCATTTCCCCCCGACCCTCGGTCCCACGTCCAGGATGGAGCGTCGCGGATTGCCGTTGGTCTGGATGGAGATGTTCCGGACCGGCCAGGACGCCGACGAGTGGGAGCGGGCGTGGGAGCACGACTTCTCGCTCGTGCGCGCCTTCCGACGCGCCACCGAGGAGCGCGGCGCCCGCTTCCTGGTCGTCGTCGTTCCCGGCGAGCACCAGGTCCAGCGAACCGCGCGGACCGCCGCACTCGAGTACCAGGTTCGCCGGGGCCTCGGTCTCAAGCTGGATCGAATCGTCGACTGGAACGCGCCGGAGAAGCGCCTCCAGGACTTCTTCGAAGCGGAAGGGATCGAGTTCGTCTCGCTCCTCGAGCCGCTTCGCGCGGCGACGCGCGAGGGGGCGCGCCCCTTCGATGCCGCCGGCCGGCTCTCCGCCGAGGGCCACCGAATCTGGGCGGAGGCGGTCCACGCCCGGCTCCGCACGCAGGACGTCGCCGCGACGCCGCCGGTCTGGACCGAGCCCGTCGACCTGATCCCCGCCGCGGACGCATTCCCCGAGCCCCTCGAACTCGCCGAGAAGGAGGCCGCCGGACTCCTCGGGGCCGGATGGAAGACCGACGTGTTCGCGCCGGTCGGCGATGACGACGCGGAGGAGCGGCGGGGACGCTGGATGCAGAAGCAGGCCCTGCTGATGGTGCCGAACCGGCGAGGCACCCTCGTCGTGAGCGGCTTCGTCCCTCGCCTCTCGCCGACCGCCGACGAGCTCTCGATCAACCTCGGCAACGTCATCCTGAATCGCCACCCGCTCCGGGGCAGCGGCCCCTTCGAGATCCGCTTCGACGCCCCCCCCGCCCGCGAGGCGATCGCGATCGACGGCTACATCCCGCTCTATCTGGGGATCCACCGCAAGGCCGGCGGCGCGACGGCCCCGATCCTCGTGGAGCGGGTCTCGCTCTCGGACGAGGCGGCGGAGACCGCCGAGGGCGACGAGGAGGCCGGAGCGGATTCGGTCGGTCAGGCCGCGGCGCCGGCGACGCCCTGAGGCGCTGACCGCGGGCCCCTCGCCCCGCCTACACGACCGAGCGTCGACGCACGAAGCGATACGCCCCGCCGAACCCCACGAGCGCCACGCCGAGCATCAGCGAAGCGCCGGGCTCCGGCGCGAAGGTCACCATTCGCACGTAGGTGAGGCGAGACGTGCTCTCGAGCGACTGGGCGCGACTCGCGAGTGCGCCCGCAACAAGCGTGATGTTCCCCACGCCCATCGAGGTGTTCAGCGAGCCCCTGAGCGAGAGCGTCGTCGTG
>JAUIMK010000218.1 GCA_030432735.1 bacterium | reverse complement strand
AGCGGGCCCCTCGACCTGTCGATGAACGAGATGATGGACATGGCGAAGGCCTCCGGCGGCGGGAAGCCCGTCGTCCACGAAGCGACCCACGAGGACCTCGACTGGCTCGTCGAGGCGTTCGCGGACGCGGCGGAGCGGGCGAAGCGCGCGGGCTTCGATGCCGTCGAGATCCACGGGGCCCACGGCTACATCTTCTCCGAGTTCCACTCGCCGGCCTGGAACTTCCGCGAGGACGAGTACGGGGGCGACGCCGAGGGACGCTCGAAGCTCCTCTGCGACGTGCTCCGCGCGTGCAAGGCGCGGACCGGGGGCGACTTCCCGATCTGGTGCCGGCTCGACGCCGAGGAGATCGGCGTCGAGAACGGCATCGTCGTGGAAGAGGCGGCGAAGACCGCGCGCTTCGCGCAGGAGGCCGGCGCCGACGCGATCCACGTGAGCGCCTACTCCGACCCGATGGGCGCCGGCTTCACGGAAGGACCGATCGTCCATCACGAGGGCGGCTTCCTGGGCTTCGCCGCGGCGATCAAGCGCGCGGTCGACGTCCCCGTGATCACCGCGGGGCGGATCAGCGTCGAACGCGGCGAGCAGGCGATCGGGGGCGGCGAGGTCGACCTGGTCGCGATGGGGCGGCCGCTGCTGGCCGAGCCCGCGCTCGTCCGGAAGCTCTCCGAAGGACGCCAGGCCGAGATCCGGCCCTGCATCTACTGTTATGTCTGCGTCGCGCAGCCCTTCTTCGATCGGCGGGTGAAATGCGCCGTGAACCCGGTGCTCGCCGAGGAGTCCGCGTTCGTGCCGATGCTCCGGGAGAAGTCGGCGACGCCGAAACGGGTCGTCGTCGTGGGCAGCGGTCCCGCCGGAATCGAGGCCGCCTGCACCGCCGCCGACCGCGGCCATCGGGTCACGCTCTTCGAGAAGGAGGCCCGGGTCGGCGGCACCCTCCGCTTCGCCGCCCTGCCCTACGAGCCGAACGAGCGGCTGCTGCGCTGGCTCGAGGCGCGACTCGAGCGCGCCGACGTCGAAGTGCGCCTCGGGACCGCGGCGACGCCGGACGCGATCGCCGCGCTCTCGCCGGACGTCGTGCTCGCCGCGCTCGGGGCGCGCCGGGAGTCGAGCGCGATCCCGGGCGCCGAGCTGCCGCACGTCTGGGACGGGGACGACCTGCGTCTCGTCCTCGCCGGCGATCCGGCGACGACGAAGCGTCTCGGGATCCCGCTCCACGCGCGGCTCGCGATCTCGATCGGACGGGCGCTCGGGATCACGACCGATCCCTCGCGTCTGCGCAGCGCGTCGAAGCTCTTCATGCCGATGGGCCGGCGGGTCGCGATCATCGGCGGCGGTGTCGTCGGCGCCGAGCTCGCGGAGTTCCTCGCCGAACGCGGGCGCGACGTGACCGTGATCGAGCGCGGCCCGGTCGTCGCGCTCGAGATGGCGCACCCGCGACGCTGGCGCGTCCTGCACGAGCTTCGCAAGGCCGGCGTCACGCTCGTGACCGACGCCACGCCCCTCGAGATCACGAAGGACACCGTCCGGTTCGCCCGCAAGGCGGAGGGCGAAGACGAGGCTCCGGTCGAGACCGTCGTGTCCGTGGACACCGTCGTGATCGCCGAGGGTCTCGCGGCGAACCCCGACCCCCTCGAAGCGTTGCTCGCCTGCGGCGCCCCGGTCGTTCCGATCGGCGACGTCGACGGCGTGAGCTACATCGAAGGCGCGATCCACGGAGGCTTCCGCGCCGCGATCGAGCTCTAGTCGATCGCGACCGGCGCGCCTCGCGACGTCAGGCCCGCGCGACCTCGACCGGGATCCCGTTCAGCACGCCGTTCCCGCTCGCGGTATCGATCACGCGATCGTCGGTCAGCACGTTGCTGGGGACGCCGGCGTTCGCCGCCGCGACGGACATCCGCGAGCCCGGCGTGCCGTGTCCCCAGCCGTGGGGCAGCGAGACGACGCCCTTCATCATGGCGTCCGTCACTTCGACCTCGACCTCGAGCGCACCGACCCGCGAGCGGATCTCCGTCCGGCTGCCGGTCACGAGCCCGCGGGCGTCCGCGTCGTCCGGATGTACGAACAAAGTGCAGCGCGACTTGCCGGCGACGAGGCTCGGCACGTTGTGCATCCACGAGTTGTTCGAGCGCAGGTGGCGGCGGCCGATCAGCAGGAGTCCCTCCGGCGCGCCGGCGTCGAAGCGCGCGCGCACCCGCGCCCAGTCCTCGACGAGGTGCGGTGCCGCCAGATCGAATTTGCCGCTCTCGGTCCGCAACCGCGCCGGAAAACGCTCGACCATCGGGCCGAGGTCGATCCCGTGCGGATGTTCGGCGAGCTTCCGGAGCGAGATGCCGCCCGGACGCGCCCCGAAGAGGTCCCCCTGCCAACCGCCGCGGAGCTTCAGGTCGAGCTGCTTCTCGAGCGGCGAGAGTCCATCGAGTTCCGCCTCGATCTTCTCACGATCGAGCTCGTGCTGGAGCACGAGCTTGTCGATCGCCTTTCCGATCAGCTCGTCGTGGAGCTGGCTCGGGTCCGCGTCCGGCCCGGCGCCGGCGATCGCGAGGGTGAGCCGCGCGAAGATCTCGGCCTCGTCCGGCCCGTCGGTCTCGAAGACCGGTGCGTCGAACTTCCCGAAGCTCCGGATCGCGTTCGTCATGAACGTGAGCTCGTAGGCGGGCTCCTCGAGGGCCGACGGGGCGGGCAGGATCACGTCCGCGTGACGCGTGGTCTCGTTCACGTAGATGTCGAAGGCGACGTGGAAGTCGAGCGCACCGAAGGCGCGATCGAGCCGCTCGCTGTTCGGGAACGACCGGACGGGATTCGAGGCGACGGTCAGCGCCGCGCGGATCTGCCCCGTCCCCGGCGTCTCCATCTCGTCGGCGAGGCTCGCCGCCGGGAACTCGCCGTTGATCTCGGGATGGCCTCCGACCCGGCTCTTCCAACGCCCGACCCGGTAGCCACGACCGCCGGGCTCACCGTCGTCGATGCCCGCCGCGAGGGGCGACGACGTCATCACGCCGCCGGGTCGATCGAAGTTCCCGGTCAGGAGGTTGAGGACCGCGCACATCCACGCGGTCGCGGTGCCGAACTCGACGGTGTGGGCTCCGATCCGCCCGTAGACCGCCGCGGCCGCGGCGCCTGCGAGGTCCCGGGCCTGCCGCCGGGTCGTCTCCGCGTCGATCCCGCAGAGATCGGCCACGGCCTCCGGCGTGAAGTCGCTCACGAGCTCGCGGATCGTCTCGACGCCGTCGACGAAGGGCTCGAGCCGGCCGATGTCGACGAGCTCCTCCGCGAAGAGGGTCTGGGCGATCGCGGCCAGCCAGAACACGTCGGTGCCCGGACGGATGAAGAGATGTTCGTTCGCCCGATCGGCGGTCTCCGAACGTCTCGGGTCGACGACGACGAGCCGGGCGCCCCGCTTCGGCATGTCCTTGAGGCGCCCCGGGAAATCCGGGGCCGTCATGAGGCTGCCGTTCGAGGCCATGGGATTGGCGCCTAACATCAGAAGGTGGTCCGTCCGGTCGATGTCCGGAATCGGGAACGCCGCCGAGTCGCCCCAGACGAGACCCGACACGACGTGGGCCGGCATCTGGTCGACGGTCGAGGCGCTGTAGATCTGACGCGTCCCGCAGGCGCGGATCATCGGACCCATGTAGAAGGCCGGCGCCAGGTGATGGGTCGTCGGATTGCCGAGCACGAGCCCCAGGCTCTCGCGGCCGTGCGTCTCGAAGACGCGGCCGAAGCCCTCGGCGACGGCGGCGAAGGCCTCGTCCCACGTCGCCTCGACGAGCTCGCCGTCGCGTCGGACCAGCGGTGTCCGCAGGCGATCCGGATCGTGATGCAGCGCCCCGAGATTCGCGCCCTTCGGGCAGAGGAAGCCGCGACTGAAGGGATCCTCGGCGTCCCCGCGCACGCGGAGGACGCGGTCACGCTCGACCTCGACCTCGACGGCGAGGCCGCAGGTCGCCTCGCAGAGGGGACAGGTCCGGTAGTGGGTTCGGGTCGAGGCGTTGTCGGGGGCCATGGCACTCTCCTGGCCTCATCTTAGAGGAGGCCGGCCCTTCATCCACGAATGACACTTCGGAGGCGTCGTTCGCGCCTTCAGAGCGGCTCGGTCCCCTCGTTCAGGATGGAGAGGTAATCGTCGTAGACGAAGAGCCGGTTTCGTTGCTTTCCCGTCAGCTCCCTGAGAATTCCGAGTTCGACGAGCAGGTCGATGGACGACGAAGCGGTCGGGAACGAGAGCTCCGTGCGTTCGGCGACCGACGAGATCGAACCGAGTGGACGGGCCGCGAACGCGTCGAGGACACGCAACGCCGACCCTGCGCGGCGACCATGGCTCGCGATCGCTCCCCGATCCCTCGAGACGAGTCGCGAGAGGCGATCCGTCGCTGCAACGACTTCCTGCGCGACGAATGTGACGCCTTCCACATAGAAGGCGAGCCATGCCTCCCAGTCGCCACGCGTTCGGACCTGGGTCAGAAGTCGATAGTAGGTCTCTCGGTGACGCTTGAAATAGAGACTCAGATAGAGGAGCGGGTCGCTGAGCGTACCCTGCTGGCAGAGAAGAAAGGTGATCAGGAGCCGTCCCACGCGACCGTTGCCGTCGAGGAAGGGGTGGATCGTCTCGAACTGGACGTGTGCGAGGCCCGCCCGAAGGAGCGGCGGAAGATCGTCTCCTGCGGCGTGAAGGAATCTCTCCAGATCCGAGAGGCAATCGAGCAGGTGATTCGCGGGCGGGGGTACGAACTCCGCGTCCCGCGCCCGCTGTCCTCCGAGCCACACGCCGGTCTTCCGAAACTCGCCGGGCTGCTTGTCGCTCCCGCGTCCGCGGGAGAGCAGGATTCGATGGATCTCCCGGATGAGTCGCGTCGAGAGCGGGAAGCCCTCTCGAAGCCGCTCGAGGCCGTGCTGCAACGCGGCGACGTAGCTGACGACCTCGACGACATCCGACTCCGGAACGCCGGGCGGTTCCTCGAGCTCGAAGAGCAGCAGATCCGAGAGCGTCGACTGCGTGCCCTCGATCTGCGAGGACAGGAGCGCCTCCTTCCGGATGTAGGTGTAGAGGAGGAGCTCCTTGTCGGGGAGCAGACTCGAGACGCCGTCGAGTCGACCGAGCGAAACGTTGGCCTCGGCGAGGAGCGTCTGGAGGCCCGTCAGGTCCAGCGGTGGCGACGGCGGGAGCGGAACGGGGACGAACGCGTCGACCCGGTCGCCTCCGATGACCGTTTCGACGGTTCGGCCGGTGAGCCCGCGCTCCATTCCTGGGACCTCGAAGATGAGGAAGTTTGAATAGCCGCCTTCACTATTAAAATATTTACTGCAAAATTTAGCAGTACACACCAAATTCCCGAGGGGAGCCGAGCCGCGCCTCCCTGCCCGCGACTCGCGCGGCCTAGAGGATCTCTTCCGCCAGCAGCTCGAGCGCTTCCGGCTGCATCGCGCCGACCTGGAGGGTCGCGACCTCGCGCCGCTTGCCCGCCTCCTTCCAGGCCTGGAGCCGGTCGCGGATCTTGTCGGCGGGGCCGACGAGGTGGACTGCGTCGACGAGCTCGTTCGGCACCGCCGCGATCGCCTCGGCCTTCTTGCCCGACAGGAAGAGGTCCTGGATCTCCACGGCGGCCTCTTCGAAGCCCATGCGCTTCGCGTAGTCGTTGTAGAAGTTCTTGTTCCGAGCGCCCATGCCGCCGACGTATTGCGCGATGTTCGCCTTGACCGGGGCCATCGCCTTCTCGACGTCGTCGCTCACGATGCACGTGATGCCGACCTGGACGTCGAAGTTCTCGAGGCTCTTGCCGCCGCCCGCCTTGGCGAAGCCCGCCTCGAGGGAGGGCTGGAGAAGCTCCGAATAGCGCTCGGGGTCGTACATCATCGGGATCACGCCGTCGGCGACCTCCGCCGCGCACTCGAGGCCCTTCGGGCTGATCGACGCGGTGTAGATCGGGATGTCCGGGTTGCCGTGGAGGATGCTCTTGAGCGGCTTGCCGAGACCCGACGCCTTCGGGTCCCGGGTCGGGATCTGGTAGAACTCGCCGTCGAACTCGAGCTTCTCTTCCCGGGCGAGGATCTTCCGGATGATCGCGATGTACTCCTTCGTGCGCGTGAGGGGCTTGCCGTAGGGCACGCCGTGCCATCCCTCGATGACCTGCGGACCCGAAGGCCCGAGGCCGAGCTTGAATCGGCCACCCGAGAGATGATCGAGGGTCATCGCGGTCATGGCCGTCATCGCCGGCGTCCGCGCCTGCATCTGCATGATCGCCGTACCGACCTTGAGGGTCGTCGTCTGGGCGGCGATCCAGGTCGCCGTCGTGACGGCGTCGTTTCCCCAGGCTTCGGCGGTCCAGGCCGACTCGAAGCCGAGGCGTTCGGCGTGCTGGACGAGATCCATTCGGATCGAGGCCTTGGGCCCGAAGTTCATGGCGTTGAGGGCGAGCTTCATTTCGAGTTCCTCTCGTTGAGCGCAGTCGTGGGCGTTGGCGTGGTCGTGGGACGGCGTTCGGGAGTCGAGCGCGGACCGTTCGGGGCGTCAGCTCTGGAGGCTCTTCCGAGCATTCTCCGCGAACTTCTTCGCGGCTTCTTCGTCCTTCGTGAGGTTCTTCACCTTGACCGGTACGGCGAGACCCCGATCGACCGCCGGTCGCGACCGGATCGACCTCCGCCAGCGATCGAGATTCGGAAGACCCTCGATCGAGACGCCGGACCACTCGTACGTCCGCACCCAGCAGAAGTTGGCGATGTCCGCGATCGTGTACTGATCGGCCGCCAACCATTCCTTCCCTTCGAGCCCGCGCTCGATCACTTCGAAGAGGCGCCGGCTCTCGTTCTGGTAGCGGGCGATCACCGACGGAATCTTCTCGGGGAAGTAGCGGTGGAACACGTTCGCCTGGCCCATCATCGGGCCGACCCCGCCCATCTGGAACATCAGCCACTGCATCGTCTCGGAGCGGCCTCTCACGTCGGTCGGCAGGAGACGACCGGCCTTCTCCGCGAGATAGACCATGATCGCGCCGGTCTCGAAGACCGCGAAGCCGCCGGCGGAACCGCAGCCCCCGACGCCGTCCGCGTCCGCGACGTCGTGATCGACGATCACCGGGATCCGTCCGTTCGGGTTCAGCTCGAGGAACCACGCCTCCTTCTGCTCGTTCTTCGACAGGTCGACCGCGTGGGCCGTGTACTCGAGCCCGAGCTCCTCGAGGGTCACGCTGGCCTTGTGACCGTTCGGCGTGGGAGCGGTGTAGAGATCGATCATGTCGGACCTCGCTCTGCTAGGCGTTCCGGAGCGCGTCGAGACAGCCCGCGGCGGCGAGCACCGGATCGAGCGCAGCCTTGCCCTCCGCCGAGGCGTACTTCTCGCGCAGCACGGCGAGGGACTTGGCGTGGTACTTCTGGGGCCGTTGGGTGAAGGTCCGGCCGGCGAGCTCGACGCTGAACTCCTCGTCTCCGGCGGCGATCGCTTCGGCGTTGGCCACGGTCCAGGGACAGAAGAGCGCGCCGACCTGCTCCGAGAGGAAGGGGGCGAGGGTCGACTCGACGCTCGACCAGTCCTCCCAGTCGCCGAGGATCGATGGCCAGGTCATGCGGTGGATCCAGTCGAGTACGTTCGGTGCCGAGCCCTCGATCCACGCGCCGCCGGTCGGATCCGTCCAGGCGTTGTAGATCTGACCCCAGAGGCCGAAGTCGCCCCAGGAGGGTCGCCCACCGAAGAGGTAGGGCCGCGTCGCGAGGTGCTCCTCGAGTCGGTCGAGTGCGTCGAGGAAGGACGTCTCGATCTGCGGGCCCGTGACCTCGTTCGAGCCGACGAAATGGAGGCGACCCTTCATCCGCTCCATGAACTGCGCCCGCGCCGCGAGGCGCGCCGCTTCGTCCCGCTTCGGCGCCATCATGGTCGCCGCGCGCCCCGACGCGGAGAGGCAGTCCTCGTCGCGCGCCCAACGCAGGTGGAACATCCACTTGTTGCCCCACTCGTCGCCGAACTCCTCGAGCAGGATCGACACGAAGCGGGCCACCGGCTCGTCCGGATGCGCCGACGGCTCCGGTGCGATGGCGTCGACCGCTTCCATGATCGGCGTCGAGTCCTGGAGCGCCTGGTCGTCGGGCGTCACGACGAGCGGGATGATCGGGATCTTCGCGTACTTCTGATACTCGGCGATCGAGTCCGCGTTCCGAACGATCCAGCGATGCGGAACGTTCTTGAAGCGGAAATACGAGCGGATCTTGACCGAGAAGGGAGAGAGCTCGTTGCCGAAGATGCGGTACTCGCCTTCGGAGGAAGACGAGGCGGCCGGA
>JAUIMK010000217.1 GCA_030432735.1 bacterium | reverse complement strand
GCGGTCGATGTCGCGGACGATGTCGGGATCGCAGTTGAAGGCGAAGAAGAGCGAGCCGGCATACGAGAGCACCGTGATCCCGAGGCCCGAGGAGTCCTGGAGCGGCAGGATCCCGTAGCACTCCTCGAGGCGAGCGCCTTCGAGGTAGAGCGGGGTCTGCGGGCCCGGGCTCTGCAGGACGGCCAGCTGGCCGTACTCGATGTGCTTGAGCGCGCGCGCGCCGATCGTAAAGAGGGGCGCTGCGTTCCAGTGGTCGTCCGAGGCGAGCGCCTCGGCGCCGGCGGCGTCGCTGTCGAGCCGGATCCGCCGCGTCTGCTCCGCAAGGATCTCCTGTCGCCCTTCGCCGGTCGGCTCCCAGACGGGCAGCTCGACGATCCACGGTCGCGCTCGGTCACCCGAGGCGGCCAGGATCGGCGTGACGGCGCGGAGGTCGACGGCCGTCGGGCTGACGCGCAGATCCTCGACGAAGCGCCGGAGCGCGCCCGTCAGGATCGTCAGGACGATGTCGTGCACCGTGCCGCCGAGGGACTGCCGGATCATCTGCACGCTCCCGAGATCGACCTCCTGGACCGCGAAGGCACGATGGGGCGAGAGGTTCCCGTCGAAGGGAGACTCACCGGCGGGCCGGAGCTGGTAGCCCATCACCCGGAGCACCTCGGCCGCGCGGCGGCGAACCTGCCGACGCGCTCGGCCCGGCGTCGTCGCGAAATCGACGGCACGCGTGATCGCCCTTCGCGAGGGACTCCACCGACGGATCACCTCGGAGGTGAAGAGCTCGACCGGAGACGGCGCCGGCCGCGTCGAGAATCGCCCGGGCGGCGGCGCGGTCGCCTCCGGGTCGGTCGAGAGCAGCGCCCGGAAGAGATCGGCCCCCTCGAGCGAAGCCAGGGCCTTGTGCATCTTCAGCACGAGCGCGAAGCGCCCGCCTTCGACGCCCTCGATCACCCAGCAGTCCCAGAGCGGGCGCGAGCGGTCGAGTCGCGTGGCCGCGATACGCGCGGCGGTGCGGCAGAGCTGATCGTGATTGCCCGGCCGCGGCAGGCCGGACTGACGCAGGTGATAGTCGAGGTTGAACTCCTGGTCGTCGACCCAGACCGGATGGTTCTCGATCGGAACCCGCCGCAGCTTCGTCCGCAATCGCGGGAGCTCCGGCAGTCGCGCCTCGACGATCTCCCGGATCTTCGCGTAGTCGGCGCCGCCCTCGGGCGTCGACAGCGGACCCCCTTCGAAGACGAGGATCATCGCCGTGTGCTCCCGCTGGCGGGAGCTCTCGTTGTCCAGGTGGTGTGCGCTCTCGTCCGAGAGCCGTTCGTAGTACACGCGGGCCACGGGATCTCCTCGCGCGGGCGCTAGCTCGCCTCGCGTACGTCCTGATCGCAGGCGAAGGGCGCCTCGCCCGGGGCGAAGAGGTGCTCCGCTGCGATCCGGCGCAGGAAGGGCTTCAGCTCGGGCTTCATCGAGGCCATCACGTGTCCCGAGGAGAGCCACTCGATCGACGGCTTGCCCCAGTGGCGCCAGAGCGCGCGCGCCTGATCCGGCCGCGCGACGCGATCCGCCACGCCCGCGTAGATGTAGCGCCGGTCGACGGGGACACGCGGCTCGAAGGTGAGCGGAGAGACGGGATAGGTGACCTCGGAGACGAGGCCGTAGTCCGTCTGCATGTCGCCGCCGTAGGCCTGATAGGCCCACGGCTCGTTGTCCCGTGCGAGGGACGTGAAGTCGACCGCGGGGATGCCGGCCACGACGCAGGCCAAATCGTCGATGAACGCGGCGGCCAGACTCGCGGTGTAGCCACCGAGGGAGATGCCGTAGAGGCCGACGGGGGCCGCGCTCCGCCGGCGGATCCAGTCGACCATGCGACGGATGTCCCAGACGGCCTGGCTGAACAGGTGCAGGACGTTCGCGAACTCGGGCTGCAGCAAGCCGCCGCCGCTGAATCGGGTGCTCGAACGCGGCCCGTGCAGCGGGAGGACCGGCATCAGCACGTTCAGGCCGAGCTCCTCGTGGATCCAGTCCGCCGCGAGCCCCTGCACGTTCGCCGCGGGCTGGCCCATGCTGAAGCCGTGGACGCAGACGAGCCAGGGACGATCGCCCCCTTCGTGCTCCATGACGTAGGCGGTCGCCGTGCCGTTGTCGTCGTGGGCGAGCCAGCGCTCGCGACCCGGCTCCCCGGGATGGGGCTCGTACTCGCTCTCGAAGACGAGCTCCTTGAAACGCGTCGCGCCGCGGATTCCGCTGGTCTCGCGTTCGGTCAGCTGCGGAGCCCGCAGCGGCGGCGGCGTCCTGTGGTAGCCGGTCGGGTCCGCGTACCAGCCACGCTGCTCGATGAAGTCGCGCATCGCGAGCAGCTCCTGGTGGCCGCGTCGCACCTGCTGCGACTCCGGGACCCCCACCAGCAGGCTCACGAGGAGCGAGAAGCTCCCGTCGAGCAGCGTCTCGGCGATCAGACCCGCGTTCGGCTCGACCGCCGGTACGTCGCGGTAGCGCTGCTCCCGCCGCAGAACCGCGGCCGTGTCGCTCGCCATGGCCGCGATCTCGATCGCCGGGGCGGTCAGCCACCGGATCAGACTGCTCATCCCGCCTCCCGGATCCCGACGGGATCCTTGCAGACGAGACGCAGAAGCCGATCGATCAGCCGGTCGGCGATCTCTTCGGCGTCGTCCTCGCCGTTCTCGAGCGCCTGGACCACCTGCACCCGGGTCATCGCCCGGATCAGCAGCGCCATCTCCGCCGGATCGTCGTCGTAGAAGACGCCGCTCTCCGCCCCCGCCCGGAGCATCTCGATGTGCGCGTTCTGCCCGTCGTCCCAGAGCGCCGCGGTCTCGGCGCCTTCCGGACGCATGGCCCAGGAGGTCTGGCTGCGAACGTGGATGCGCGACCAGTCCCGGTGCTCGACCAGATAGCGGACGAAGGCGCGGGTGCCGTCGATGAGCCGTTCGAGCGGCGTGCTGGCCGCCTCGTGTGCCTCCGCGACCGCTTCGAACATCTCGCGGCCCCGCAAGAGCATGATCGCGTTGTAGAGCTCCTGCTTGCCGGGGAAGCTCGCGTAGATCGTCTTGAGGGAGACGCCCGCCTCCGAAGCGATGTCCTGCATCGTCGCGTTCTCGAATCCCTTCTCCCCGAAGACGCACTCGGCGCTCTGGAAGATCAGGTCCTGATACATGCGCGCGCGCGCATCCTCGAGCCGCGACGGCCCCTTCTTCTTCGCCACGTGTCGGTTCCCCCATCGATCCGGGCCGGCGAGTCGACCCTCCGCCCCCTCTCCGGGCGGGTCCGAACGGAAGCGTTCGGTTTTTCCTCACATGCGGTCGAGGATCGCAGAACGGCAATTGTCACTGAGATTTGAAGAATTGTCCAACTCGGAGAAAAAACATCTTGCGGCAAAAAGGAAAACTCGTATTTTCCTCGGGGCAAGCGGGCAGTTCCCGTCCGGGAGCGACGCGCACACCGCCGGCGCCCGCCAACGAGGTGGCTTCGATGCAGCAGCTCACGACCCAGGACTCGATCTTCCTCTCGATGGAGACCCCCGATCTGCCCGGTCACATCGGCGGGCTCGCCTTCCTCGCCCCGACCGAGGGCCACGACTTCTCGTACGAGACGTTCATCGACTTCGTGCGCGAGCGCCTCGGCCCGGTCGACCGCTTCTCCTGGCGGCTCCAGGAGGTCCCGTTCGGCCTCGACCGTCCCTACTGGGTGCGCTGCGAGGACTTCGATCCGGCGGATCACATCCACTCGATCCGAATCCCCGCTCCCTACTCCGAGGAAGCGCTCGCCCAGCTCGCGGGTCGGATCTTCGAGCGGCCGATGGACCGCTCCCGTCCGCTCTGGGACATGGTGCTGATCGAGGGCCTGCCCGGCGGTCGCTTCGCCATGCTCTGGCGGATGCACCACTGCCTGATGGACGGTGCCTCCGGCGCGAACCTCTCCGAGCAGCTCTTCGACATCGCCCCCGACGCCCGGCGCGAAGCCCCCGCCACGATCGCGGACGCGGCCGTCGGTGGTCGGCCCGTCCCCCGTCGCGCGATGTGGACCCGGGCCGCGCGGAACGCTGGCGAGCTGCCGGTCCGACAGGGCAAGCTCCTCCGCAAGCTGATCGACAGCGCGTTCACGAGCCGCGACGAGGACGCCGCCGAGCGCACGCCGAGGGACGCGACCCGCGACGAAGCGGACGACGGCCTCGCGCCGCCGGTCCTCTGGAACGGCGTCGTCGGCCCGCACCGCCGCCTCGCCTGGTCCTCGGTCTCGCTCGACGAGATCAAGCAGCTGAAGAACACGCTCTGCGTGACGGTGAACGACGTCGTCCTCGGCATCACCGGCGGCGCCGTCCGGGAGTACCTCTCGGAGCGAGACGCCCTCCCCGACAAGTCGCTGCTCGCGATGGTGCCCTGCTCGACCCGGAAGGCCGACGACAAGGCGCTCGGCAACAGCATCACCGACCTCGCCATCCGCTGGGGCACCGACATTGCCGACCCGATCGAACGGATCGCGGCCATCCACGAGCACGCCGACCAGCAGAAGCAGCGGGCTCACACCGACGCCCTCCCCGGCGTCCTCGAGGTCATCGGCGAGGTCATGCTGCCGGGCGCGGCGAACCTCTTCGCCCGGGGCGCCGCCGCCGCGGGCCAGAAGATGCCGCTCCCGACGAACGCGGTCGTCTCGAACGTGCCGATGACGCCCTTCCCGCTCTACGTGAACAGCGCGCGGATCGAGCAGATGGTGCCGATGTCGCTGCTCGGCCCGACCCAGGGACTGAACTTGACGCTGATCAGCTACTGCGGGCAGATCCACTTCGGGCTGATCTACGACCCGGACCTGCTGCCCGACGCCTGGGAGCTGGTCGGGCGGATCCCGAAGAACCTGCTGGCGCTCCAGGAGGCCGTGGGCCGCGAGTTCGAGACTCCGGTCGCGCGCGATCTGACGCAGGGGTGACCGGCGGGCCGTGGCGCCTTCCTCTCGAGGGAAGCGCGCCGCGGCGGGTCGTCGACGCAGGCCCCTCGTCCGGATCCCGAGCCGGCCCGCGGTGGGCTCAGAACGGCTCGACCGGGACGACGCCCTCGCCGCGCTCGAGACTGCGATCGATCCAGCGGCGGTAGAGCGCTTCCGGATGGGCACCAACGATCACCGCGTCGTTGTCGATCCGCTTGATCGCCGGCACGCCATGGGCCCCCTGCGCCTGCGCTTCCTCGTGCTCGCGCAGGACCCGGGCCTCGATCTCCGGCGCCCGACTGACGGCGAAAGCCGCCTCGTCGAGCCCCTCCGCCGCCCAGAGCTCCCGCAGGACCCGATCCGACGAGATGTCCCGGTTGTCGGTGAAATACGCCGTCATCAGCCGGTCGTGCATCCCGCGAAAGGCCTCGGGGCCGATCCGCGCCGCCGCCTTCGCGACCCGGTGGGCCGGCACGCTGTGACTCGGCGGCGGGTCGTCGGAGCACCAGACGTTGAACGTCCCCGCGCCCGGCTCGGCCCCGATCACCCGCCAGCGCTCGGTGTACTTGCGGAACCGCTCGCGGTCGCGGTCCTTCTTCTCGACGGGCCGCAGCAGATAGCTCCGCCACTCGATCCGTAGCCGTCCCTCGTACTCGTCGAAGAGCCGCCAGAGCGTCCGGGACGCATTCCAGCACCAGGGACAGAGATAGTCGGACCAGGCGATGAAGTGGACGGCCTCCACGTCGCCGCGACCTATCCCTTCGGCTCGAAGCGCCCGTAGCCGCCCTTGAAGTACAGCAGCGGCTGCCCTTCGTTCACCGTCGCCGACTCGATCTCGCCGACGCAGAGGACGTGGTCCCCCGCGTCGTGCAGCGCGACCAGCCGGCAGTCGAGGTTCACGAGCGCGTCCGCGATCAGCGGGGCGCCGGTCTTCACTTCGAAGGTCGCGACGTCGTCGAAGCGATTCCACTCGTTCTTCTTCGAGGCGAACTTGTTGGAGAGCGCATCCTGATCGACGCGCAGGACGTTCACGCCGAAGTTCTCGCCCTTCTGGATCACCGACGTGGTGTGCGAGGACTTCGAGGCGCACACCAGGACGAGCGGCGGATCGAGGGAGACGCCGCTGAAGTCGGAGACGGTCATCCCGTGGATCTCTTCTCCGGCGCGCGCCGTGATGATCGTGACCCCGCTCGGCCAGGTGCCCATCGCGGCACGGAATTCCTCTGCATTGATCGCCATCGTCGGTCTCCCTCCGCCGCCCCGGAGGCGGGGCCGGCGTGCGGCGCGAAGCCTATCACGCCTCGGTCCGCGCGGGAGGCGGCTTCGGCCCCTGCAGGAACCCGAGGACGTAGGGACCGACGACGTCGAGTGGACGGATGCCCGGTGCGAGCTCCGCCGCGAGGCCGTAGAGCAGCGAGAACGCGCGCCCCCAGGCCACGAGCCCGTCCGGCAGACGGAAGCTGCGCAGCACCCACATGTGCTCGCGCATCTTCGCGAAGTAGTCCTGGAAGTCGATCTCCATCAGCTCGCTCGGCGTGAGATTGAAGTAGGCCGGATCGAAGGAGATCTTCGCGAGGTCGCGCGCGGCCTCGCGATCCTCCTCTCGCAGGATCCCGATCTGGATCATGCTCTCGACCCAGAGGGCTTCGTTCCGCGTCACCGCCGCCAAGACGTTCTGCCGCACGCCGTCCATCACGCGCGGCTCGATCGACTCGTTCATGCCGAAGTCGATGATCGCGACGCGCCCTTCACGGTCGACCAGCAGGTTGCCCGGGTGCGGATCGCAGTGGAAGAAGTAGTCACGGAACATCTGGTGGAGGAACGCGCGGGTCGCCGTCTCGACGACCTCCTGCACGTCGATGCCTCGTGCGGCGAGCGCGGCGGCGTCGTTGATCTTGTCGCCTTCGATGAACTCCATCGTGAGCACGCGCCGGGCGGTGGTCTCCCAGTGGATCTCCGGGATGCGGAGCTTCGCGGCGAGCTCGGGATCCTTCGAGAGGTTCTCGCGCACGCGTTCGGCGGCCTTGCCTTCCGCGGTGTAGTCCATCTCGCCGCGAATCGAGCGGGCGAGCTGATCGTGGACCGAGAGCAGGTCCGGCGGGACCAGCGGATTGAAGAGCCAGAGCGCGAACCGCGCCATCCTGAGGTCGACGGCCACGGATCGCTCCACGCCCGGATAGAGGACCTTGATCGCGATGTCGCGGCCCTCGTGATCCCGGCCGCGATGGACCTGACCGAGACTCGCGCTCGCGACGGGCTCCCGCGCGACGGACGCGAAGAGCGAGTCCGAAGCCGCGCCGAGCTCCGCCTGGAGCTGCGCCTCGATCTCCTCGAAGGGATGCGGCGGAACGCGATCCTGGAGCCGGACGAGCTCCCGGGTCATCGATTCCGGCACGACGTCGATCCGCAGGCTCGCCACCTGGCCGAGCTTGATCAGCCCGCCCCGGTAGCGAGAGGCGATGTCCACGAAACGCCTCGCGAATCGCTCGGCCCGCAGGTCCAGCCAGGCCGCGTCGCGGTCGAGCCAGCCCCGCCGCACGCCCCGGTGCAGGAGATAGACCCAAGCCCCCTGCACGATCAGCGTGAAGAGCACCGCGGCGCGGGCCGCGAGAGCGAAGTTCGACGGCCCGGTCTGCACGCGCGCCCTCAGCCCGGCCGGGTCGATTCGAGGGGCGCGGTCGGCGCCTCACGGGGCGCGGGCTCGGTCTTGGGTGCTCGCGCGGCGGCGGCGCCGTCGCTGTCCGTGGCCTTCGCCGCAGGCCGGGCCGGCGGCGGGGCCGTGGACGGCGCGGCCTTCCCGGGCTTCGCGGCCCCCGGCGCGGCAGGAGCGGCGCCCGCCTCGGTCTCGACACGGATCGAACCTTCCTTTGGCAGCAGCCGGATCTCGATCCGACGATTGAGTGCGCGGTTGCCCGGCGTGTCGTTCGGCGCGACCGGCTCGTTGGCGGCCAGCGAGACGGCCGCGAGTCGGTCGCCGGCGACGCCCTGGGACTCGAGCAGACGCACCACGCGCGATGCACGCGCCGCGGCGAGCTCCCAGTTGGTCGGGAATCGCTTCGCGAGGGTGCCGCGAATCCGCCGGTCGTCGGTATGGCCGCGCACCTCGACGTAGTCCTCGAGCTGCTTGATCTGCGCAGCCACCTTGACCAGCACCTCCCGGCCGATGGCGTCGAGCTGCGCGGAGCCGGAGGCGAAGAGCACGTCGTCGGAGACGTTCAGGCGGAGGCCCTCCCGCAGACGTTCGATCTCGATCTGCCCCGAGGCGACCTCGGACTCGAGGTCCTGCACGAGGCCGTCGTAGGTCGACTGCATCGCGGCGATCTCGGCCTCCCGGGCCGCGAGCTCCGTCGCGACCCGGAGA
>JAUIMK010000216.1 GCA_030432735.1 bacterium | reverse complement strand
CGACGCCGACGAACGCCTTGACCAGCGCCTTGCCGATGCCGCTGGCGCCACCCGTGACGACGGCGACCTTGTCCTTGAAATCCTTCATGAGAAGCGTGCTCCAGTTCGAGTTCGGGTTCGAGTTCGGGTTCGGGTTCGGGTTCGGGTTCGATGCGAATTCGCGAGGTGAGGAGGTCGAGTGACGGACCGCGCCGACCGGCGCGGCGCTCAGGCGGTGGGCAGGAGGCTCGCCAGGAAGCGGCCGGCTTCCGACGTGCGTGCCTCGACGTCGTAGTCCTCGCGGTGGACCCACTCGAGGGTGGTCGCGTAGATCGAGCCGAGCACGACCGTGGCGAAGGTCTCGACGGAGGCGCCGGTGGGGAGCTCCTCGGGCCCGCCCACGGCGAGCAGCGCCTGGATGGCGTCGGAGACCCGGATCTCGCCCTCGCTCGCCTCGGGGGTCCCGTGCGCCGCGCCGAAGAAGGCACCGACGGATTCACGGTGGACCGGTCCCACGCCCTCGCCGCCGGCGAAGAAGCTGTCGAAGAGGATCTCGACCCGCTCCCGCGTCGAGCTTCCCGCGTCCCGCGCGTCGTCGATCCGCGCGACCATCTTCGACACCGCCTCCCGCGAGAGCGCCTGCACGATGTGCGCCTTGGTCGGGAAGTGGTTGCAGAGCGTGCGCTTCGCGACGTCCGCCGCGTCGCAGATCTCGTCGATCTTGGTCGCTTCGATCCCGCGCTCCGCGAAGAGCTCCTCCGCGGTCGCGAGAACGCGCGCGCGGAACTCCTGGACGCGCCGATCGACCCGGCCCGAGGTCGAGGCGGAGGCGGAATCGCGAGGCTGGGGGGAAGGGTTCGGCACCGGCAGTCCTCTTGGCGACCGATCGCCAAGTGGCACTTGAATGCCATTTTCACCGAGACGCGTCAAGCCCCGAACGAAACCGCCCCGCCGGCGGCGTTCCGAGAAGCGAGATTCCGCTTCCCGGACGGGCACTTCCGCCGCTAGTCAGCGGCCAGCTGGTCGAGCACCGACTGGGGGACCTCGAAGTACGAGACCTCGTTCGGCTCCTCGAGCCCGTCGAAGAGATCCCGCAGCAGCGGCCCCGCCCCGCGCAGCGCCTCGCCATCGAGCGCCGCGCCGATCGCGCCATAGCCGGCCTCGTCGGCGAAGGAGGCGGCGCGTGACGTGAGCGCGTCGATCCCCCAGCCGACGACGTCGTCGGCGACGATCCGCGTCTCTTCCTGGCGCTCGGCAGGCGCGTGGTAGTGGGGGCGCTCCCGGAAGAGGTCCATGCGCAGGACCTCGACCTCGCTCTCGGCCCGGGGCTCGCGCCCCCAGACGTAGAGGGTGATCCCCCCGTCGATCTCGCCGACCTCGCGCCGACAGGCGACGAAGCGGAGACCGCCGGCGGACACCTCCGCGTCGGGGCCCTTGCGGATCTCGAGCTTGGCCATGGGGACGGGGGCGTCGGTGCCCTGCCCGTCTCCTCGCGTATCGGTCGTTTCGGCCATCCGGCTCCCTCCCATCGGACCCGCCGAAGCGGCGGATCCAGAGCTGGGAAAGCTAGCGCTGACGACCGACGGAGCCGAGTCCGACGAGACCGAGAACCATGAGCAGCGCCGTTCCCGGCTCGGGGACCGGATTGCCGAGCGACTGGATCACGAGCCCGGCGAGCGCCGCCGAAGCGTTCGCGTCGTTCGTGTAGAGCCGGAGTCGGAAGCGAACGGTGTCCGAGCCCGGGTTCAGGGAGAGGCCGTCCACCACGAAGTTGCCCGCCTCCCGGGTCGCGAGCAGTCGCTCGTTGCCGGTCGGATTCCCCGCTCCGTCGTAGTAGAAGATCCGCGAGGTGAGCGGCGGAACGACGGCGTTCGTGAGGAAGGTGAACGAGAGGTCCCGGATCTCGTTTCGATCGGCGGTGAGCCAGCTCTGGAGCTTCAGCTGACCGCGGTCGTTGATGTCGCCGTTCGAGGACAGCAACAGATCACCGTCGCCTTCGATCAGCGCCGAGCCGGACTCGAGCAGCCAGTCGTTGGTGTAGTTCTCGAAGTCGGCTTCGTAGAGGAGGGCCTGGGCCGCCGCCGGAAGCGACAGAACCAGCACCGCCAGAATCGCCGCGAGGCGGGAGAAGGAGATGCGGGGAAAATGGGAGGGGGTCACGATCACACCTGCAGGTCTCGAGGTCGAACGTCGGCGCGTGCATCCACACGCGCACCGGTTCGACCGTCGAACGGATGACAAGCACGCGACCCGGACTCGCCACCCGAGTCGTGTGCCGGGGTTGTGTCGTTCCGAGTCGCCGGATGTGGCAGAGAAAGTCGAGCGCGTCCCGACCCTGGTCGCGCGCGCGGCCCGACCGCTCACGCGTCCTGCGCACAGGCGCCGGCAAGTGAGGCGCCAGATACCCGAGAGCGATGCGATACACTCGCGCCCGTGCAAGAGCGAGCTCGAGAGCGCCAGTCGCCGCCGCGGTCACGCAACGCGGTCGCGGGAACCGCGTTGCGCAGTGCACACTTCCTTCCCCTCGTCTGCGCCCTCGCGATCTTCGTCCTGTCGGCGGGGCTGCTCGGCTGCACGCCCGAGCCGACCGGGCCGGAGGTGGACGAAGACCTCGGGACGGCCTTCGCGGGTCGCCCCGCCACGGTGCTCGTCCTCGACGAAGCGGCACCGCGCCTCGATCTCGTCGGGCAGGGATCGCTCTTCCGGGGCCGGGGCTGGGATCGCGTCGAATTCGATCGCCAGATGGGCCTGTCCTTCTCCTGGGCCCTCGGCGAACGCGCGCGCCTCTACTACCCCGGGCGTGGTCGGGCCCGGGTCGACCTGATCCTGCGCGGATACCCGGTCCGACCCGAGGAAGGCGACCCCACCCAGGTCCTGACGCTGCGCCTCGATGGGATCGAGGTCGCCCGTCGCGAGATGCCCTTCCGGTGGCAGACGCTCAGGATCGAGCTGCCCGACCATGCGGATGCGCCGGGCCTGCACGAGCTGGAGCTGGCCTTCGACCGCCACGCGCCCGGCTGCAACCCGCAGGCGTCCGACCGGGACTGCCGCCCGGTCGCCGCCGCCTTCGCGCGAGCGACGATCGTCGACCGGAGTCTCGAAGACGCGGAAGAAGGCCTCGAATTCGCGTACGGCCCCCGCTTCGCCGCGGACGGGTCGCGGATCTGGCTGCCCTTCGGCGGGACGGTCGGCGTTTCCGTACCGCCGCGAAGCCGCGTCGAGTTCCGCTTTCGGCCCCCGTCTCTCGCGGACTGCGAGACCTGCGAGCTCGGCGCGGAACTCGTCCATCGCGACGGTGCCCGCGAACCGATCCCCCTCGCCGACACGCCCGAAGGCGAGACCGCGATCGTCGCCGTGAACGAGCGCGACGAGCTGGCGACCCTCGCGCTCGGGCTCGACGGCAGCGCTCCCGGACGCGCCGGTGCTTCCCTCGACCTCCCCGCAGCGTTCCTATTCCGTCGCCCGCTCTCCGTTCCGCCGACGGAACCCGTCGCCCGTGCTCCCGATGCGATCGTCTACCTGATCGACACACTCCGCAGCGACCTGCTCTCCCCCTACGGCGGCCCGGCGGAGAACTCGCCGCGGATCGCGGCCTTCGCGAGCGACGCCGTCGTCTACGACTCCGTCTCCTCGCCGAGCTCGTGGACCCTCCCCGCCGTAGGCTCCCTGCTCTCCGGTCTCTACCCGACCCAGCACCGCGCCGATCGAGGTCCCGGCTGGAACTTCTTCCACGGCGAGGAAGGGCAGTCGCTTTCCGAGGCGCTGGTCGACTCGGGCTATCGAACGCTGGCGATCAGCCAGTCGGAGGTGGCGGGGCCGACCTTCGGCTTCGACCGCGGCTTCGACCGCTTCATCGAGAACAAGTATCTGGCCGACGACGACCTCGGCTCTCCGCAGGCCCGCCGCATCTTCCTGACCTGGCTCGCCACGGAGGCCCGCTTCGACGAGCCCCTCTTCCTCTATTTCCACACCGTGGAGCCCCACGAACCCTACGCCCCGACGCCCCCGGCGCGCCGCTTCGCCGACGACTACCCGCCGACCCTGCCCGACGGGGCCTACTCGGGACACCACTTCGCGAAGCACGACCTCGCCGACGACGAGATCGCCCTCGCCCGACTCCGCGCGCTCTACCGTGGCGAGGTGCTCGATGCCGATCGCGAGTTCGGCGAGATGCTCGAGCTGCTCCGATACCTCGGGCGCTACGACGGCAGCCTGATCGCGCTGACCAGCGATCACGGCGAAGAGTTCGCGGAGCACGGCGGCTTCGACCATGGCCGGAGCCTCTTCGAGGAGCTCGTCGCGGTTCCGCTGATCGTGCGATTTCCGGACGGCGCCCACGCGGGCACCCGCGTTCCGACCCGCGTCTCGACCCTCGACCTTCCACCGACGCTCCTGCGCTTCGCCCGCCCCGGAGAGCCGAGCTCGCCGGAGTGGGCCGGTCGCCCGCTGCCCCCGATCGAGCCGCCCACGGCGGAGCGGATCGTCTTCACGGAGGTGAGTCCGCTGCCCGGGCCGATCGCCGAGGCGGGCGAGCACCAGGGTGCCGTCGCCGGAGGCCGCAAGGGCATCCACAGCCGAAACGGCATGGACCAATGGCTCCATCCGATTCCACCGTGGCAGGCCTTCCTGCTCACCGAGGATCCGGACGAGCGCGCTCCCCAGCCTCCGCCGGACGAGCTCCTCTCACGCTGCCAGGCGCTCGTCTCCCCCCTCGTCGAGGAGCGGGACGAGCGGCTCGCCGAGGAGGTGGAGGCCGGCAGCGAAATGGACGAAGCGACCCTCCAACGACTGCGCGCCCTCGGCTACGTCCGTTAGTCCGAGTCGCTTCCGAAGGCCGCGAGGCGAGCGTCGACGTACGCCGCGAGATCCCGGAACCGAGGCACCTCCGCCCATTCCGCCCCTTCGAGATCGGCTGCGCGCCCCTGGCCCGACGCGACGAAGATCGGCGTACACCCGGCGGCCCGACCGGCGCCGAGGTCCGACACCTTGTCGCCGACGAACGCGATGCCGGCCGGCGAGAGGCCGAGTCCCTCCGCCGCCGCTTCGAGCAGCCCCGGCCCGGGCTTCCGACAGCGACAGCCGGCGTCCGGGGCGTGCGGACAGACGTGGATCCCGGCGATCCGCCCACCCGCCTCTTCGACGAGGCGCACCATCTCGGCGTGGATCGCGGCGAGCGTCCGCTCGGAGACGAGGCCGCGGGCGAGCGCGGACTGATTCGTCACGACGACGACGCGTTCTCCGGCTTGGTGCAGCCGACGAATCGCGTCGAGGCTCCCGTCGATCGGGCACCATTCCTCGACCGACTTGATGTAGCTCGGCGAGTCGTGGTTGATCACGCCGTCGCGGTCCAGGAAGACCGCGCCCCGGCGGCCGAGGGGATTCAGACGGTCCACCCCTCGACCCCTCGCTGGGTGAAGTGGCACGGGAAGACCTGCCCGCTCGCTTCGAGGGCCCGCACGACTTCGACCCGCCGGTCCGGGTCCACCAGCACGATCATGAACCCGCCCCCGCCGGCGCCGGAGACCTTGACCGCGAGCGCTCCGGCCTCCATGGCGCGTTCGGAGGCGCGCTCGATCGTCGTCGTCGAGATCCGACCGGCGGTGGACTTCTTCGACTGCCAGGAACGGTTCATGGCCGCGGCGAAGTCGCCGATCTCGCCCCGGAGCAGGCTCTCCTTCATCAGGATCGCGGCCTCGCGCAGGCTCGCCAGACCGTCGATCGACTTGGCATCGCCGCGCTCGATGTTCTCGAGTTGCTCGTCGATGATCGCGGCGGACTCTCGCGAGACACCGCTGTGATAGAGCACGAGGGAGGACTCGAGCTCGCAGGTGATCCAGTTCTTGATGCGGAGGGGATTCACGAGGACTCGGTCGCCGGGCCCGAACTCCATGAAATTGAAGCCGCCGAACGCCGCGGCGTACTGGTCCTGCTTGCCGCCCGAGAGACCGAGGTCGACGCGCTCGACCTGATAGGCGAGATTCGCGATCTCGTACTCGTCGAGGGGCAGACGCAACCATTCGACGTACGCCTTGACCATCGAGACGACGAGGGTCGACGACGACCCGAGGCCGGAGCCCGGCGGTGCGTCGGAATAGGTCCGGAGCTCGAGCCCGATCGGCTCGCCGCCGTTGAAGTCCGCGACGATCCGCCGGTAGAGCGCCTGATGGAGCGCGAGGGAGGGCCCGGCGTCGAAGTCGGCCCTCGCCTCCCCCTCCACCCGCTCGCCCAGGTCGAGCGCCTCGAAGGCGACGCGCGCGTCGTCGTTCGGGACGAGACTGGTGTGCGCGTAGAGATCGATCGTCGCGTTCAGGACGGCGCCACCGTACGCCTCGGAATAGGCGGGCAGATCGGTGCCGCCCCCGCCGAAGCCGAGGCGGAGTGGTGCTCGGGAGCGGATCATCATGCGCCCCCCTCTCCGATCGGTGCGTCGTTGGTGAAGGGCGGGCGATCCGAGTTCGCGCTCCGGAGCGTGCGCTGATCGTCCATGTGCTGGTTCAGATGCAGACGGACCTCCGGAGCGGGCTGCTCGGTCCCGGGGACGCGACCGCGTGCCGCAACTTCCGCGGGCGTCCGCTTCCGGACGATGAATTCGATGCCGCACTCGGCGACGGGCGTGAGGGTCTGGTCGTAGCGGGGGAGCTCGAAGCGGTAGCTGTCGGAGAGAAGCTCGACGCGTTCGACCGCCGCCGTCTGGTCCAGGGAGCGAAGCAGATCGATCACGTTCACGCTGCGATCGCTCCACGACGCCTGCTTCCAGACCGTGAACGTCCACTTGTGGTCCCGGTTCCAGGTGCTCGGAAAGCGCCCCTGCTCGTAGAGGTCCTCGTCGGGCACCGTCACGACGAGATGCCCACCGGGCTTAACGATCTCGAGCCAACGCCGGAGCGCTGCCGCCGGGTCGGTCAGATGCTCGAGGCAGTGACTGCTGTGGACGAAGTCGAGACTGTCGTCGGGCACGCCCTTCATCTCGAGCGCGTCCCCGTCCTCGAGATCCCAGACCCGAACCGACTCGAGGAGCGGGAAGAGCTCGACGTAGAGGGAGAGGGGATCGGGGCGTCCCCCGATGTCGATGCCCCGGCCGACGAAATAACAGCGACCGAACCGGGGGTCGCGCATTCGCCGGGGGATCGACTTGCTGCATTCCTTCATGCGAGACGGAGCCTCCGGAACCCGCGGATCGGTGGGGCGGGGATCGAGGGGAGCGAGCAGACGGACGTCACGCGTCCGACGCCGGGGCGCGGAACACGTAGTGCGGGTAGATCTGCTCCGAGGAGAGACCGTCGCGCCGGATCACCAGATCTTCGACCGCCTCCGTCGCCCCGATGCAGGTGGGCGTCGTCGCGTCGTCGAAGACGAGATAGCCCCCCTCGACCATGTGCCCCTTCACCGCATCATAGGCATAGGCGACCGCCGAGTAGATGTCGCAATCGATGTGGGCGAGCGCGACGCGCCCGGCCTCTTCGAGAACCTTCTCGGCCGTGTCCTCGAAGCGCCCCTTCACGAAGACGAGGTTGTCGAGCTGATGCGAATCGACGTAGGCCTGAAGCTCGTCTAGGTCGACGTCCGCGAAGTCGCCCTGGTGGTGACTGTCGCGCGTGTTGTCGGTTTCCGGCATCCCTTCGAAGGTATCGAGGGCGTAGACCTTCATTCCAGGATGCAGGCGTTGGGCCAGGTAGGCCATGAAGATCGCGTTGCCGCCGCGGTAGGTCCCGAACTCGACGATGTGCCCGACGGGGATCCGGGAGAGGAAGAACCTCATCAGCAGGAAGATGTTGAAGCGATTCTCGGCCTGCACGATCGACCGGTCGTCCGCGACCGCGACCGCCTCCCAGTAGAGCGGGTCCGACATGATCCGCTCTCGCAGGTCCCTCCGGACGATGCCCGCGCCGCGTCGATAGCCGTCGTAGACCGACCGGCCCCGCGTCATTCCCTGATCGACTCCCACGTCCTTGGGCAGGTAGTCGTCCACGTCCCCTCCGCTCGCAGCATTCTCGCGCCGCCGCGCGCCCACACGGTACCAGAGGCGCGCACGCGCGCGTGCTCCTCGGATGCGTCCGATGGCTCGGCTCGCCGTGCTCAACGGGCCCCTCCCGTACGCGCCGCCGAGCGTCGCTGCTCAAACGAAGGGCCGAAGCGAGACGTGCTCGCTCCGGCCCCCACGAGCGTCAGCCGCTCGGCGCTCCTCTGAGCTCGATCGCTCAGTCGCCCGTGATCTCTTCGATCGCGAGCTCGGTCGCCGTCAGGTTGTTCTCCTTGACGAGCGGCTTCGTGTTGTCCCGAAGCGTCCACGTTCCGGCGGAGTTGCCGCCGTCGCTGAAGGTGAACGCCACGTCGTTCTCGTCGCTCTC
>JAUIMK010000215.1 GCA_030432735.1 bacterium | reverse complement strand
CTTCCGCTTCGGTTGCGAGGCGGACGACCCGATGAACGCGATCGGCTTCAACCGGTCGGTGAACCCGATGGGCGCGCAGATCCGGGCGATCTTCAGCTCGGACATCGGCCACTGGGACGTGACCGACATGTCGGAGACCGTCGAGGAGGCGTGGGAGCTCGTCGACGACGGGCTGCTCACGGAAGCGGACTTCCGCGACTTCACCTTCGTGAACGCGGCGAGCATGTGGAAGGAAGCGAACCCGGCCTTCTTCGACGGCACCGTCGTCGAAGACGCCGTGAAGGCGGTCTGACCGCGGCCGACGCCGAGCGCGAAACGAGTGGAACTCGTGCGCTAGAGCTTCGCGAGGACCTCGTCCTGGTAGCGCCGGATGAACCCTCTCTGGCCCTCGAGGTCGACGGCCTGGGCCTCGCCCTGGCTGATCATGACGCGGCTCGCACCGGCGTCGACGTACGACCGGACGAAGGGCACGTCCATGGTCCGCGTGAAGTCGAAGCTGGCGGGCCAGATGGAGAGCTCGATCTCCGAGGGGTCGCGACCGACGTCGCTCGCGGTCCGCGCGATCGTCTCGACGCCCTCGACGAAGGCTTCGGGGGAGATCACGTAGGGGTACCAGCCGTCGCCGATTCGACCCGCGCGCCGCGCCGCGAATTCGGAGCTGCCCCCGATCAGGATCGGCACGCTCTCTCCGTTCGCGGGCCGGGCGTCCATGTGCACCTTCTCGAAGGACACGTGCTTGCCCTGGTAGGTCGCGAACTCCTCGCGCCAGAGGGTCCGCATCGCCTCGATCGTCTCGTCGAGTCGCCGTCCGCGGTCGCGGTAGGGGACGCCGATCGCTTCGTATTCCTCGCGCTGCCACCCGATCCCGACGCCGAGCCGGACGCGCCCGCGCGAGAGGGCATCGAGGGTCGCGACGCGCTTCGCGAGGATCGCCGCGCTGTGCTGGGAGGCGATCACGACGGCGGTTCCGAGGCGGAGCTTCTCGGTGCGCGCGGCGGCGAAGGCGAGCCACTCGAGCGGGTCGGGCATGAGCGTCTCGGGCACCGTCGGCGCGCGACCGTCGTCGGAGTAGGGATAGAGCGGCTCGTACTGGTCGGCCATGATCACGTGTTCGACCGTCCAGATGCTCTCGATGCCCTCATCCTCGAGCATCTCGACGAGCGGGATCACGTAGGCGGGGTCGTCGGTGATCCCCTTGGTCATGGGCGGGATGTAGCCGAGGGCGGGCGTGGGCATGGGGCGCTCCTGGAGTGTGGACGGACGAGCATAGAAGAACGGACCCGAGTCAGGTCGGGCTCGTCTTCGATCGGACGGCGGCGAATTCCTTCAGGTAGAACACGCCGACGAGACAGCGGCCGAGGATCAGCGCGACCGGGAAGCTGAACCCGAAGGCGACGATCGCGGCCTCCGAATCGGTCCCGCCGAAGCGCGTCCCGAAGAAGTAGAGCATGGCCGCCTGCTGGGTCCCGAGGCCCGCCGGCGAGATCGGCAGGCCGCCGACCGCCTGGACGATCGGCGTGGCCGCGAGGACGAGCGGAAAGGGCAGCTCGATTCCGAAGGCGCGGGTCCCGAAGTAGAAGACGAGGATGTAGAGGAAGTGGTAGACGGACTTGCCGGCGAGCAGGATCGCGAGATCACGGGCGGCGAAGCGACGATGCGCCTGATGGACCCGGATCTCGCGCCACCACCGGAGCCAGCGGAAGGTCGGCCAGCTCGCCCGGAGGATCACGAGGTTCACGACCGTCAGCACGATCACCAGGAGCGCCCAGCTGCGCGCCTCGGAGAGATCCTCCGCGCCGTCGACGAGGGTCGGGAGAAGCGTCATCCCGGCGGTCGCGAAGCCCGCCAGGATGATCCCGTCGACGGACTGGTAGAACATGACCGTGCTGGTCCCTTCGAGGAGCGGCACGTCCTTCGTCTGCTTCAGGCGGAGGATCACCGCCGCCTTGCCCACGTTCCAGTTGATCGTCGTGAGCAGGTAGGACATGCCGCGAAGGGCGCGCGCCTCGGTGAGGTCGACCGGTGCGTTGAAGCGGGTGAAGAGCCAGGCGTAGAGGGTCGACTCGATCGCGAACCAGGCGAGGATGGCCGTCGCCATGACCCCCGCGAAGAGTCCGAGGTTCGCGGCCTGCGCCGCTTCCCACGCCTGCGCGATGGGCACCCGCGTGAAGACGTAGTAGACCAGGCCGACGGCGACGATCCACGGCAGGATGGCCTTCGCGCGCTCTCGAAGCCCGCGCGGCGCGTCCATCGCTTCGGGGCGCGGTGCGGTCGGCTGCTCCTCTACCGGGCCGGATCCTCGCGTTTCGCGTCCTGAAGCCTCCATGAGCGACCCCGCCTCCGACGCGAGCGGCGGGTCAGTCGTCGAGCTTCAGGACGCGTCGCGCGTTCTCGTGGAGGAATTTCGGCCACACGTGATCGCGGAAGGGCACGTCCTTCATCTCGGTCATGATCCGCTCGAGGGAGAGACCCATCGGGAAGTAGCCGGCGTAGAGGATCTTGTCCGCGCCGCGCGTGTTCGCGTACTTGATGATGGCTTCCGGGTAGTGCTTCGGCGCGAAAGCGCTCGTGCAGTAGTGGAGGCCGGGCCACTTGAGCATGAGCTTGACCGCGAGGTCCTCCCACGGCTCGCAGCCGTGATAGGTCACGATCCGCAGCTCGGGGAAGTCGTAACAGATGCGATCGAGCCGTTCGACCTTCTGCGGGTCCATCGGGAGACGCGGCCCCGGCACGCCCATGTTGAGGCCGACCGCGATGTCGAGCTCGCAGGCCTTCGCGTACATCGGGTACATCTGCGGGTCGTCGACCATGATCTGGGGCAGGTTGCCCGCCGGGAACGTGCTCGCCATCCGCACGTCGAACTCGCCGTGGGCTTCCTCGATCTGTCGCACCGCGCCCATCACGTCGTTCGGGTCGACGTGGACGTTGCCCACGAAGCGATCCGGGTGCTTCTTGAGCGCCTTGCCGGAAGGCGTGTCCGGGCCGCCCGTGCCGACGAGGGCCTTGGCGATTCCCCACTTGTCCATCTCTTCGAGGGTGACCTCGATCGGGTCGCGGCCCTCGCCCCAGCCGTGCGGCACGCCCTTGAACATGTACTGGGCGGGGAACTTGAACTCCTTGGAGTCCTTGTCCTTGGCGGCGGAGCGGAGGTTCCCGTAGGTCGCCTCGAGATCGAGGATCGGGAAGGAGAGCATGAGGTCGATGATCGGCGCGTCGGTAGGCATTCCCATGCGCTCGACGTTATCACAGCGGAATCGCTCGCGAGGCACGCCCTTCCTTCGGTCGCCGGCATCGCGGCACGCCGGTGATAGAATCGACGCCCCCGCGGCGTGGCCACCAAAGAGGACGAGAGACGATGGAGATCGAAGGATTCGGAACGCTGATCGACCCCGACGAGATCGAGTGGTTCGAGACGCCGGGCGGCAACTCCCTGAAGGTGCTTCGCGTGTCGGAGGAGACCGGCTCCTACACCGCGCTCTTCAAGGCGGAGAAGGGCACGGTCAACCCGCCGCACATCCACCTGGGGCCGGCGGACTTCTACGTCCTCTCGGGGGCGATGGACTATCGCGGCGGCAGCTCCAAGGCGGGGGACTGGATCTACGAGCCGAACGGCGCGGTCCACGAGGCGACGAGTCATCCGGAGGAGACCGTCTACCTCGCGAACGTGCACGGCGCGATCGCCTTCTACGGTGAGGACCCGGGCGACGGAGGGGAACGGCCGATCGTCGCGATCTCCGACTGGCGCGCGATGAAGGCGATCCAGGACGCGCAGAAGACGAAGGCAGGCGCCTAGCGTGGCGCGCGCGATCCACTCGATGATCCGGGTCTTCGATCTGGAGAAGTCGTTGGCCTTCTATCGGCAGGCCTTCGGCCTCGAGCTCGTCGACCGGCTCGACTTCGACGACTTCACGCTCGCCTACCTGCGAAACGAGGAGAGCGACTTCGAGCTGGAGCTCACCTGGAACCACGACCAGACCGAGCCCTACGAGCAGGGCTCGGGCTACGGGCATCTCGCCGTGACCGTCGAGGACGTCGACGCGGAGCACGCACGGATGAGCGAAGCCGGCCTCGCCCCGAGGAACCTCGTCGACATGGAGCACCAGGGGAAGCCGCTGGCGCGGATCTTCTTCGTCGCCGATCCCGACGGCTACCAGATCGAGGTGATCCAGCGCGGCGGTCGTTTTCGCTAGCGCCGGGCGCTCGAGGGCGGGAGCGGTCGGAATCCTCCGGTGGCAGGCCCGTGTCGGCGCGATCTACCCTGCGGAGCGCGGCGTTGCCGCGCGAACCCGTCGACGGCTCGCGAGGCGGTGGTGAGGAGCAGCGACCGGTGAGTGGATCGGACGACAGAAGCGACGGCGGGGCCGCGGAGCCCCGACTCGCCGACGGCCTGCCGGGTACGCTCGCCCATCTCCGCGTGCTCGACGTCACGAGCGCGAGCGCGGCCTACGCCGGCAAGCTCCTCGCCGACCTCGGTGCGGACGTCATCAAGATCGAGCCGCCGGGCGGAGACCCCGCGCGGGGCGAGGCCCCCCTCGGACCGGGCGGCGCGAGCCTCCCGTTCCTCTACGAGAACACCAACAAGCGCAGCATCGTCCTCGATCTGGAATCCGAAGCGGGCGCCGCTTCGTTCCGCGCGCTCGCGCGAGACGCCGACCTCGTGCTCGAGTCGCTGGCCGGCGGCGGGCTCGCGGCTCTGGGCCTCGGCTTCGACTCCCTGGCCGCGGAGAACGAAAGGCTGGTGGTCGCCTCGATCTCGGGCTTCGGCCGCAGCGGCCCGCTCGCGGAGGCGCGCTCGAACGATCTCGTCGCGAGCGCGCAAGGCGGCGCGATGACGTCGATCGGCGATCCGGCGGATCCGCCCGTCCGGTTGGCCGCCCATCAGGCGGACGTGATCACCGCGACGACCGGCGCCGCCGCGGCGCTCGTCGCGCTCCACCACGCCGCGCGCTCCGGGCGGGGGCAACACGTCGACGTGTCGAGCCTCGAGACGATCTCGGCGATCACGCACATCGCCGGCGTCGGGAAGTGGCTCGAAGACGGGGTGATCCCGAAGCGCGTCGGAACGGGCCTCGTCGCGTCGGTGCCCTCCGGCGCCTACCGCTGCAAGGACGGGCTCGTCTACCTCATGGTGAACCGGCCGGCGCACTGGCTCGCCCTCGCGAGCTGGATCCACGAGGTGACCGGGAACGAGGAGGTCCTGATGGACACGTTCCACGGCCCTTCCTCCGCACGACTGCCCTTTCGTGAGCTGCTCGACCTCTTCATCAGCGACCTCACCGCGACCCTCACCGTCGACGAGGCCTATCACGAAGGCCAGCGGCGACACATCGCGTTCACCCCGATCCATACCGCCGCCCGGATCGCCGCCGATCCGCAGCTCGCCGCGCGAAGCTTCTTCGTCGAGATCGACGGCGGCGAGGCCGGTCCGCTCTCGGTGCCGGGCGCGCCCTATCGACCGGCGAAGCAGCCGTGGCGCCAGGTGCGCCCGGCGCCGTCGGTCGGTGAGCACGACGCGGAGGTCCGCGAGGAGGTTCGCGCTCGGCCGGCCGCGCTCGTCGCGAGGCCCTCTGCGACCCGCGGCCCGCGAACCGGCGGTGCCCTCGAAGGGCTGCGCGTCGTGGAGTTCGGGACGGGACTCGCCGCCCCGTGGATCGGTCGCATCCTGGCCTGGGCCGGCGCCGAGGTGATCAAGGTCGAGTCTCACGCCCATCCCGACGTCCCTCGTCTCTTCGTCCCGCCGCGAAATCCGGAGCAGGGCACCCAGCCGGAATGCTCGCCGTGGTTCACCGACTGGAGCGCGGGCAAACGGTTCGTCTCTCTCGACCTCCGGAACGAGGAGGGCGCGGAGCTCGCCCGGAAGATCATCGACGAGAGCGACGCGGTGATCGCGAACTACAGCACCGGCGTGCTCGAGAAGCTCGGTCTCGGCTACGAGACGCTGGCCGCGCGCAACCCCGAGCTCGTGATGCTCGAATCGAGCGGCTACGGGGAATCCGGACCGCTCTCGAAGTACGTGACCTGGGGCCCGAACATCGAGGCGCTCTCCGGGCTCTGCAGCTTCTCGGGCTTCCCGGAGAACGAGTGCACGATCTCCCACTTCGCCTACCCGGACCCGCTCTCCGCACTGCACGGCCTCGTCGTGCTGATGTCGGCCCTCGCGTCCCGCGACCGGAGCGGCGTCGGACAGGTGATCCATCTCTCCCAGCTCGAGACGACGGTCGCGTCGATCGGCCGCGTGATGGTCGAGTTCGCGGCGACCGGTCGAGAGCCTTCGCGGCTCGGGAACGGTGAGGTCGGACGGGCGCCCTACGGCTGCTTCCCCTGCGAGGGCGACGACCGCTGGGTCGTGCTCTGCGTGGAGGACGACGCGGACTGGCCGCGGCTGCGGGAGCTTCTCGGCGATCCCGAGTGGGCCCGCGATCCACGCTATGCGGAGGCGGCGGGTCGGGTCGGGGACCAGGAGGCGATCGAGTCGCGCATCGCCGAGTGGACGTCGACCCGCAACGACTACGCGATCGTCGAGCGCGCGCGGTCGCTCGGGCTGGCGGCGGGCGTCGTCCAGAACACCGAGGACATGCTGCGCCGCGACCCGCAGCTCGAGGCCCGCGGCTTCTTCGAGACGATTCCCCACTTCAAGCGGGGCGAGGTCACCGCTTCCGGGATTCCCTTCGGCCTGACCGGGACGCCGGGACGGACGACCCACGCGGGGTCTTCGATCGGCCACGACAACGACTACGTCTTCGCGGAGGTCCTGGGTCTGTCCCGGGCCGAGATCGAACGGCTCGTCGGAAGCGGCGCGATCGAACGATCCGGCGGATGATCACGCGGGGCGCCGGGCGCTCCTCCGATGGCGCGCGCCGGCGCGCTGCCCGGTGAACGGCCGGGACGAAAGGCAGGGATGGACTCCTTCGACGACAAGATCGCCGTCATCACGGGCGGCGGCACGGGCATGGGGCGGGAGCTCGCCCGACAGCTTGCCGCCGCGGGTTGCCACGTCGCGATCTGCGACGTGTCCGACGACACGATGGCCCAGACGAAGGCGCTCTGCGAAGCGGAGAGCCGGGACGGAGTGCGGATCACGACCTGCATCGCCGACGTGTCGAAGGAGGACGACTTCCTCCGCTTTCGCGACCAGGTGATGCGGGATCACGAGACGGATTGCGTCCATCTCGTGTTCAACAACGCGGGCATCGGCGCGATGGTCAGCATGATCGACGGCGACCGCGAGGCCTGGGAGCGCACCTTCGACATCTGCTGGTACGGCGTCTACTACGGGACGCGCACGTTCCTGCCGATGCTCGTCGCCGCGGAAGAAGGGCGCATCGTCAACACGAGCAGCGTCAACGGGCTCTGGGCCACGCTCGGGCCGGGGATCCCGCACTCGGCCTACGCCTCGGCGAAATTCGCCGTCCGCGGGTTCACCGAGGCGCTGATCAACGACCTCGAGCTCAATGCGCCGCACGTGAAGGCTTCGGTCGTCATGCCGGGGCACATCGGTACGTCGATCGTCCTCAACTCCGGGAAGGTGCTGGGAACCGACCCGAAGGAGCTCTCGGACGAGCAGATGGACGAGATGCGCGCCGGTCTCGAACGCCGTGGGCTCGACCTCGGCAACGCGACGAACGAGCAGATCCGGCAGGGCCTCATCATGCAGGGCGAGTCGTTCCGGGACGACGCGCCGATGACCGCGGGCGAGGCGGCGACGGTGATCCTCGACGGGGTGAAGGCCGGGCGCTGGCGGATCCTCGTGGGCGACGATGCGCACGTCCTCGACCGGATGCTCCGGGAGGATCCCGAAGGCGCGTACACCCGGGAGTTCTACGAACGGCTGCTCGAGCAGGCCGACTGGCGCCTGGGGCAGCTGAATGGCTGAGCGGCACGCGCGCGCCGTGGTCGTCGGCGCGTTCCTCCTCTCGATCCTCGCAGGCTGCCAGCAATACGCGAACTCGACGCCGGCGGCGGTGCTCGAGTCCGACGACGCGGCCAACTACCAGCGGATCTTCCGGGAAGCGGTGCCCCGGAACGTCGACGTCGTCCGTTCCGTCGTCGTGACCTACGGCTTCCGGATCGGGGTCATCACGAGCGACGACTGGGCCTTCGAGGTCGTCGCCCCGCGAAGCTGGGTCGAGCGGCAGAAGAGCCGACTGCGCCTCGGCCCCGTCGGCACCCGGATCGGCGCCGTCGAGGCGCGCCGCGCGGATCCCATCCGTCCCTGGTACGCGCCGAAGCCGCTCTCGGCGTACGACGCCTTCGTCGTCCAGGGGACGAGCGTCCCCTACGTTCACCTGCTGGTCGAACGACGTCCGCAGCCGGACGGTCGGGTCCGCGCCTTCG
>JAUIMK010000214.1 GCA_030432735.1 bacterium | reverse complement strand
CGTGGGTCGTGTGGCTGTGCTCGCTCATGAGGCGAGCATAGGTGAGTCGTCCGGCGGCGCCCCCGTCTCCCCGCGCGGCGCCGCGGGTTCGTGTCGCTATCGTATGCCGGCCTCGATCTCTTCCCCGCAATGGAGATCCCATGTCGCGTACGCCCTCGCTTCTCGTTCTCGCCGCGGTCGCGCTCCTCGCTGCGGCCTGCAGCGGCCCCTTCCTGCTCCTTCCCGGTGGCGAGCTCGAAGGCGAGGTCGCTCCGGTTCCGACGGATTGGTCGTTCACGGACGAGATCTCCACGATCCAGATCGAGACGAACCCGTCTGATCCCTACTCGGTGAACATCTGGGCGACGGCGATGGACGGCGCCCTCTATCTCCATGCCGGGGCGAATCGCGCCACGTGGGTCGAGTACCTCGAAGCGGATCCGCGCCTCCGGATCAAGGTCGAAGAGGCGCTCTACGAGCTCGCGGCGACGCGGGTGACCGAAGAAGCCGAGTTCGGTCGCTTCGCCGACGCCTACGAACGCAAGTACGGAGTCAGGCCGCGGAACGAGAACGTCTCCGAGGTCTACCTCCTCCGACTCGAGGCACGCTAGCTCGCATGGATCTCCAGGATTTCGAAGCCGAAGCGAAGGCGAAGGTCGAGGCGACCTTCTACGACTACATCGCCGGCGGCGCCGAAGACGAGCTCACCCTCGACGACAACGAAGCCGCCTGGTCGCGCTTGCGGCTGCGGCCGAGGGTCCTGCGCGACGTGCGGACGATCGACACCTCGACGACCGTCCTCGGCGCGCGGGTGGCGAGCCCGGTCGCCGTCGCGCCGATGGCGATGCAGCACAAGGCGAACGAGGCGGGACCGGTCGCGACGGCCCGGGGCTGTGCGGCGACGAATTCGCTCTTCTGCATGGGGCTCTTCGGTGCGGGCTCCGCGGAGGAGGTCGCGGCGGTTCCCGGCGACGCGCCGAAATGGCTGCAGGTCTACGTGATGGCGGACCGCGAGCGGAGCGTCGACGCGATCGCCCGGAGCGCGGAGCAGGGCTACGGCGCCGTGGTGATCACCGTCGACGTCGCGCGGCAGGGGAATCGCCGCCGGGACGCTCGCAACCGCTGGACCTTCCTCCAGGCGGACGGTCAGGTCGAGGACCCGAACGAGCTCTTCGATCACGCGTTGACCTTCGACGACATCGCCTGGTTCGTCGAGCGCTCGCCGATTCCGCTCGTCGTGAAGGGGGTGATGCGAGGCGACGACGCGCGGTCCTGTATCGACGCCGGCGCGGCCGGGATCGTCGTGTCGAATCACGGCGGTCGTCAGCTCGACGGTGCGCTCGCGACGGCGGACGCCCTGGCCGACGTGATCGAAGGCGTCGACGGGCGCGGCGAGGTCTACGTCGACGGCGGGATCCGCCGCGGCCAGCACGCCGTCAAGGCGCTCGCGATGGGCGCGCAGGCGGTCTTCGTCGGGCGGCCGGTCATGTGGGGGCTGGTCGTCGCGGGGCAGGCCGGCGTCGAGGGCGTGATGCGCGGCTTCCAGGACGAGGTCGAGCGCGCGATGGCGCTCTGCGGCGTTCGCTCCGTCGACGAGATCGACGGGAGTCTGCTCGCGCGGTCGGGCGAACGAGGCGCATGAATCGGGACGCCCTCGTCGCCTGCATCCACCATCCGGCCGAGCCCGACCTCGAGCTCGTACGCGCGGTCGCGGGAGAGACGGCGCGCCCCCTCGACCTGCGCGTCCTGCCGCTTCGAGAGAGCGTCAAGCTTCGCAAGGCGCGGTCGACACCACCGGTGCCCGAGGCGCTTCTCGCGACGTCGCCCGAGCCCGACGCGGCGACCCGGGAGGCCTGGGCCGTCGCCGAGGCGGTCTGCACCCTCGACCTGCCGACGAGCTGGATCGACGCGATGCCGAACCTGCGGCTCGTCCAGGCCTACAGCGCGGGCCTCGAGCAGTTCCCCCTCGCCGCGCTCGCGGAGCGGGGGATCCGTCTCGTGAACGCGGCGGGGGCGGGAGCGCCGGCGATCGCCGAGTTCGTGTTCGGTCGACTGATCGAGGTCTTCCGGAACCTGCGGCAGATCGAGGCGATGCAGCGCGATCGCGCGTTCCACCGTCCGGGCGGTCGCACCCTCGCCGGCAAGACCCTGGGCATCGTGGGGCTGGGCGCGATCGGCTCCGCGGTGGCGAAGCTCGCGCGGGCCTTCGACATGCAGACGATCGCGACGCGTCGCTCCGCCAGACCGGGCGACACGTCGCCGCTCGTCGACGTGCTCCATGGCCCGGAGGGTCTCGGCGCGCTGCTCGCGGCGTCCGACGTCGTCGTGCTCTGCGCGCCGGCGACGTCGCAGACCGCCGATCTGATCGACGCCGAGGCACTCGCTTCGATGAGGGAAGGTGCGGTCCTCTGCAACGTCGCCCGCGGCGCGCTCGTCGACGAAGCGGCGCTGATCGAGGCGCTCTCGTCGGGACACCTCGCCGCAGCGATCCTCGACGTGACCCGGCAGGAGCCGCTCCCGAAGGACGATCCGCTCTGGGGGGCGCCCCATCTCTACCTCTCCCCCCACTCGTCGATTCCGCCCGACGCCTACGACGCGCGGCTGCTCGCCCTCTTCGCGCGAAACCTGCGCGCGTACGCGGCGGGTGAGGCGCTCGAGAACGAAGTCGATCCCGATTCGCCCCCGTCGTGACGATCCGCGCCGCGCTCGTCGTGCTCGGCTGCCTGCTCTGTCAGATGGGCGCGGGCTTCTTCTATGCGAGCCGCGCGCTCTCCGGCGACGTGATCGAGGATCTCGGCTGGTCGCGGACGATGTGGGCGAGTGGCACGGCGCCGATGCTCTTCGTGTCGTCGGTGAGTCAGGCCTTCGTCGGGGCGGCGTGTGCGCGCTTCGGGGTTCGTCCGGTGGTGGTCGCCTCGCTCCTCTGTCTCGGCGTGAGCGTGGTCGCCTTCGCGACGATGCAGACGATCGTGCAGTTCTACGTGGCGATGATGATCCTGGCCCTCGCGAACGCGGGAATCGGCGACGTCTCGGTCGGGAGCGTGATCACGAAGTGGTTCTCGCGACGCCGGAGCCTCGCCCTGGGCTTCGCGATGGCGGGATCCAACTTGGGCTCGATCGCCTTCCTCGGTGCGCTCGGACTCGCGATCGACGACATCGGCTGGCGGCAGACCGCCCTCGCCGTCGGTCTCGGAGGCGTCGCCCTCATCCTGCCCGTCGCGTTCGCGTTCGTGCGTGATCCCAGACCGGGTGAGGGCGAGGTGGCGAGCGAGCCGGGCACGTCCGACGTCCTGGAGGACGATCCCGGCCTCGAGTACGCGGAGATCCTGCGTCGCCCGGAATTCTGGGCGCTCTTCTATGCGCTCTTCTGCTACTCGCTCGTGCAGCTCGGACTCTTCGATCAGTTCGTCCTCTATCTGACCGATCTCGGCTACGAGAAGCAGGAGGCGTACGGTGCGCTCGGTCTCGCGGTCGGCGCGGGGATCGCCGCGAAGCTCGGGGCGGGGGTCGTCGGGCAGGTCGTCTCGTCCCGGGTCGCCTTCCTGGTGAATACCGGGCTGCTCGCGATGAGCCTGGTCCTCGTGCCCTTCGCGGGGAATCCGATCGTGCTCACCGCCTTCAGCGTCTGCTTCGGTCTCTCGACGTCATCGAGAGACGTGTTCCTCCCGCTGGCGGTCGCGGATACGTTCGGGGCTCGCAGCTTCGCTCGGGTCTACGGCCTGATGATGCTCGCGTTCGTCCCGGGCGGCGCCCTCGGCCCCGTCGTCCTCGCGGAGGCCCACCGCATCTTCGGCGACTACCGCCCCGGGTTCATGACCTGCATCGCGCTCGTCGTCCTCGCTTCGCTCGCCCTCGCCTGGCTGGCGCGAAGGAGGCCGGGTAACGCCTGAGTCGCCGCTCCCGCGCGATCGCCAGCGCGAGCGGGCTGCCTCCCGCTCTCCCTCTTGTGGCTTCGCCTAACGTCCGGGGAACAGCACGGTCGGGAGTCGCGCGAAGCCGCGGTTCGTGTCCGATGGGAGGCGATGGAGGCCGTCGAGGTCGAGCGAGTAGTCCGGTGCGCGCGCGAGGAGGGTTTCGATTCCGATGCGGAGCTCGAGGCGGGCGAGGCTCGCGCCCAGACAGAAATGGATCCCGAAGCCGAAGGACAGGTGGTTGTTGGGCGTCCTCGTGATGTCGAAGGTGTCCGGATCGGCGAAGACGCGCGGGTCGCGATTCGCCGCCGCGTAGAGCAGGTGGACGCGCGAGCCCTTCGGGACGGTCCGGTCCCGGATCGTGACGTCCCGGGTGGTCACGCGCGAGAGCCCCTGGACCGGCGAGTCGAATCGGAGCACCTCTTCCGCGGCACCGGGGATCAGCTTCGGATCGTCGACGAGGCGCCGACGCGCGTCGAGGTGGCGTTCGAGCAGCAGCATCGCGTTGCCGAGCGCCGAGGTCGTCGTCTCGGTTCCGGCGACGAGCAGGAGGAAGCAGAGACCGAGGAGCTCGTCGTCCGCGAGCGCGCGTCCCTCCTCGGAGGGCGTCAGCAGCAGGCTGATCAGATCGTCCTGCGGCGCGCGCTTGCGCGCCTCGAACACGGTCTGGAGGTAGTCGGTCAGCTCGCGCTGGGCAGCGAAGAGCGTCTCCGGGTCGGCGCCGCTCGAGTAGACGATCGCGTCTCCGCATCGTTTGAACATCGGGCGTTCCGCGGCGTCGACGCCGAGCAGCTCGGCCATGACGTAGATCGGGAGCGGGTCGGTGAAGCCGTCGAAGGCATCGACGGCCTCTCCCGCGGTCGCCCGGGCTTCGAGGGCGTCGAAGAGCTCCGTCGCGAACCCGCGAACCCGGTCGGACATCGCATCCATGCGGCGCGGCGTGAAGGCGCGCATGACCGCCTTGCGCATGTTCGTGTGGTCCGGTGGGTCGAGGGCGATCAGCGTCGGCTGCTCGGGCTTGAAGCCGGACGGAACGACCCCCGATGCGGAGGAGAAGGTCGCAGGATCCTTGATCGCCGCGAGCACGTCGTCGTGGCGCGACAGGATCCACAGATCGCGATCGCGCACGTAGTGGACCGGGTGGTCCTCGCGCAGCACGCGATAGACCGCGTGCGGATCGTCGGTGGTCGCGTGCGGAATCGGGTCGAGGTCCATCTCGGCTCCTTCGCATGGATGGGGCTCGCGAGACCCTCGACTCTACCTGCCGGCCCGCGTCGGGGCTACGCGTCCGGCCGGGCCTCCGTCGCGGGCGTCGCGGGCTTCGATCCCCTGGAATCGCGGCCCGCCGCGTCGGATCATCGTGTTAGAGTCCGCGTCGCGCGGGGCGAGCGAATGGTCTCGCGACCCGCACCCGGAGGATGCCGCCATGGCCATGAAGATCGGACTCTGCTTTCCCTATACCCAGGAATCCCTCGATCGCGAGACGATCCTGGCCTGGTTCAAGCGCGTCGACGAAGGTCCCTTCTCGACGCTCTCCTGCGGCGAGCGGATGATCGGATCGAGCGTCGACATGATGGCGCTGATGGGGGCCGCCGCGGCGATGACCTCGCGCGTCCGGATCGTGCCGACGCTCTACGTCCTGCCGATGCACCCCGCAATCAAGGTGGCGAAGCACGCGGCGACCCTCGATCTGATCGCGGACGGTCGCGTCTCGATCACCGTCGGCGTCGGCGGCCGCGTCTGGGACTACTACTGCATGGAGAAGGAGCCCGTCCGGCGCTACGCGAAGATGGACGAGCAGGTCGCCCAGATCCGCCGGGTGTGGGCCGGAGAGATTCCGGTCGAGGGCGGCGAGCCGATCGGTCCGGCGCTGGTCAAGCCCGGCGGGCCGCCGATCCTGGCGGGCGTGATGGGGCCGAAGTCGACCGCGCGCGCGGCGAAGTGGGCGGACGGGGTCTATTCCTGGTCCGGCAACGGCGTCGCGGAGGAGATGCAGACGCAGCAGCAGCGTGTCGTCGAGGAGTGGGAGAAGGCAGGCCGGGACACTGCCCCCGAGCGCGTCGCCGGCTTCTGGTGCTCCTCGGCCCCGAACGCCGACGAGAAGCTGAAGGCGTACGTCTACAAGTACCTGAAGGTGATCGGCGAGAAACCCGCGAAGACGATCGCCGGCATGTGCGACCGTTCGACCCCGGACGCGATCATGGCGAGCCTCGACGCCTACGAAGAAGCGGGCGTCGAAGAGTGCTGGCTCAACACGGCGACCGCCGAGATGGCCGAGATCGACGGGATCGAAGCGATCATCGCGAAGCGCGGATAGCGCGCCCCGCCCCCCCCGCCCCGTCGCTTGCGCGCGGGGCGGGACGGGGGAGCCTCGCCTCAGGCGTCGCTCCGCTTGCCGGGCGTGAACTTCACTGGGAACTCCTCGATTCCCGTGATGAAGTTGTTGGGCCGCCGCTTGAGAGGCTCTTCGCTCGCGAAGTGGATGTCGGGCATCCGGCTGAGAACCTCTTCGAAGAGGATCTTCAGCTCGAGTCGTGCCAGGCTCGCGCCGAGGCAGTGGTGGACCCCGTAGCCGCCGAAGGCGACGTGTCGGTTCGGCCATCGCTCGACGTCGAAGGCCGTCGGGTCTTCGAAGGCGCGCTCGTCACGGTTGCCCGACGGGTAGAGCAGGAGCACGCGGTCGCCCTCGCGGAGCTGCTCGCCGTGGATCTCCGTGTCGCGCGTGAGGGTGCGGTTCATGTTCACGATCGGCGAGACCCAGCGGATCATCTCCTCGACCGCCACCACGATCTTCGACGGGTCGTCGATCAGCTTCCGCTTCTGATCGGGATGGAGCATCAGCTGCTCGAGCCCGCCGCTCATGACGTGACGGGTCGTCTCGTCGCCGCCGATCAGGATCAGCAGGCTCTCCTGGAGGATCTCCTCGTCGTTCAACCTGTGGCCGTCGACCTCGCCGGTCGTCAGCAGGGTCACGAGATCGTCACGCGGATTCACTCGCCGGTCGGCGATCACCTTCGCCTGGTATTCGAAGTAGCCCTGGGAGAAGGTCCGCTGCTTCTCGCGCCGCTCCTCGTCGTCCATGAGATCGGCGAGCTCGCCGCCCCCGAGCATCCAGTCGCTCCACTCGAGGAGCTGGGCCCGATCCTCGGGCTCGACGCCGAGCATGTCGCCGATCGCGACCATCGGGATCCAACGCGCGATGTCCAGGACGAAATCGCACTCGCCCTTCTCGATCACGTCGTCGATCAGCGACACCGTCAGTGCGCGGAGCTTCTCTTCCTGATCCTTGACGCGGCGGGGCGTGAAGCCGCGGTTGACGATCGAGCGGCGTCGCTTGTGGAGCGGCTCGTCGAGGTTGATCATCGACGGGATCCAGCTGTCCCGCTCCGGCCGCGAGCTCTTGCCCGAGCAGAACGTGTCGGGATCCTTCGCGATCGACATGATGTCGTCGTATCGGGTGACCCCCCAGAGTCCACCGTCTGCCGATGGGTCCCAGTAGACGGGCGCGTTGTCCCGCATCCACTGGAAGCGATCCCACGGGTCGAGATAGAAGAAGCGATCGAGTAGTCCGATGTCGTCGCGGTGCTCGTGGTTCGGCATGACTCTCCTCGTGTCGGGGTGTCGTCTCGCGCGTCGAGCATATCCGAACGTCGCCGTCTGTGGGACCGGGGCCGGCGAGGCTTTCCCGGCAGGCTTGACCCGGACTTAGAATATTCCGAACCTCGGGAGCGCGATCCGCGTCTGGAGGAGAAGGCATGGGCGGAGATCCGGCGACGATCCCCATCGAGGATCCGGCCTACTGGCAGGACGGGCACCGATTCCTGCGCGAGGCGCGCGAGCGCCATCCCGTCGCCCTCGCCTCGACCGGAGAGCCGATCGTGCTGCGCTACGCCGATGTCCTGCGCCTCGCGAGCGACCATCGCAACCTGAGCAACGCCCTCGCGTTCGTCGAGTCCCAGGTCGACGAAGGGCCGCTCGTCGATTGGTGGCGCCGGATGCTCACCAACCTGAACGGCCCGGGACATCGCCGACTGCGCAACCTGGTGAATCGCGCCTTCACGCCGCGTTCCGCCGACGCGAAGCGTGCCCGGATCCGCACGCTGACCGAGGAGCTTCTGGCGCCCCACCTCGACGCGGGCCACCTCGACGTGATCGACGACTTCGCCCACGAGCTGCCGATCCGTCTGATCTGCGAGACCCTGGGCGTTCCCGGCGAGCACCAGGCCGCGTTCTCGGTCTGGTCGACGGATCTGGGGAGTGCTTTGTCGAGCGTGCTCACCCCCGAGCTCCGCACCCGAGGCGAACGCGCCGCGACGGAGCTCTCGCAGGCGGTCCGCGACCTGATCCACCTGCGTCGCAAGCGGCCGGCGGAGGACCTGCTCTCGGACCTGATCCGGGCGGCGGACGAGCTCGACGAGGCGTTCGTGGACGAAGACCTCGTCGTGCTCGTGATCAACCTGATCTTCGGAGGGCA
>JAUIMK010000541.1 GCA_030432735.1 bacterium | reverse complement strand
TCCGGCGCCTGCCCCATCGTTCCCTCGACCTCGACGTGTCCCGCGTGGCCGATCATCACGATCTCGAAGCCATCGTCGACCATCCGCCGAACCTCGTTGTGGACCTTCGTCACGAGCGGGCAGGTGGCATCGATCGTGTGCAGTTGCTGGGCGTTGGATCGCTGTCGGATCTCCGGCGAGACGCCGTGGGCCGAGTAGATCAGGACGGCGCCCTCCGGCGCGTCCTCCGGGTCCTCGATGAAGGTCGCGCCCTTCTCGCGCAGGCCGTCCACGACGTGGCGGTTGTGCACGATCTCGTGGCGGACGTAGACGGGCCGGTCTTCCTGGGCGAGGGCGAGCTCGACGATGTCGATCGCCCGGTCGACGCCGGCGCAGAAGCCGCGGGGACTGGCGAGAAGGATTCGCATGACGATCGAGTCTAGCGGCCCTTCGTGCGGAGGACGCGGCGTCCCCCGAGCGGGGCAGAAAATCTCCGCCGGGTCGTTACACTCGGCGCTCCCCGAAACGGGCAGGAGGCAGGTCGACATGTCGGACCTCGAAGCATTCCGCGCGGAGGCGCGCGCCTGGCTGGAAGAGAACGCACCGGACGGCGTCCGGGGCCTGAAGGCCGACGAGCTGAACGGCGTCTGGGGCGGCAAGCGCTGCGAGTTCGAACATCCGGATCAGGAGATCTGGCTCGAGCGGATGGGCGCGAAGGGCTGGACCGCGCCGACGTGGCCGACCGAGTACGGGGGCGGCGGTCTCTCGAAGGAAGAGGCGAAGGTGCTCTCCCAGGAGATGAAGGCGCTGGACCTTCCGCCTGCGCTGATCGGATTCGGTCTGACGATGATCGGCCCGACGCTCCTCCGCTTCGGCAACGAAGCGCAGAAGCAGGAGCACCTGCCGAAGATCGTTCGCGGCGAGATCCGTTGGTGTCAGGGCTACTCGGAGCCGGGCGCCGGCTCCGACCTCGCTTCGCTCCAGACGAAGGCCGAGCGGGACGGTGATCACTTCGTCATCAACGGGACGAAGGTCTGGACCAGCTATGCCGACAAGGCCGACTGGATCTTCGCGCTCGTGCGGAACGACAACTCGGGTATCAAGCAGGAGGGCATCACGTTCATCCTGATCGACATGGACGATCCGGGTGTGAAGGTGAGCCCGATCCTGCTGATCTCGGGCAAGTCGCCGTTCTGCGAAACCCACTTCACCGACGTGCGCGTCCCGGTCGAGAACGTGATCCACGAGATCGGCGCGGGCTGGACCGTGGCGAAGGCGCTGCTCGGACACGAGCGCACGATGATCGCCGACACCTTCGGCTCCTCGTCCGGGAGCACGCGCAAGCCGGGGGAGCGGAGCTTCCTCTCGAGCCTCGCCGCCGAGCGGATCGGAGAGCGGGACGGCAGGATCGCCGACCCGGTGATCCGCGACGACGTCGCGCGGATGGAGATGGAGACGAAGGCCTTCGGGCTGACGACCCAGCGGACGGCGGACGCGGCGAAGGCGGGGCACCAGCCGGGCCCGGAGAGCTCGATGTTCAAGCTCTACGGCACCGAGCTCAACAAGACCCGCATGGAGCTGATGGTGCG
>JAUIMK010000213.1 GCA_030432735.1 bacterium | reverse complement strand
CTCGACTACTACGGCAGCTCGACCGTGGCGCTCGACGCCGAGACGGGGGAGGTCGTCTGGAACTATCAGTACGTCCACAACGACGTCTGGGACTTCGACACGCCGAGCCCGCCGACGCTCTTCCAGCTGGACGGGGTCGGCGGCGGTCGCCCGGGCCTGCTGCAGACGACGAAGATGGGTCACGTCTTCCTGCTCGACCGGGAGACCGGCGAGCCGCTCTATCCGGTCGAGGAACGCCGCGTGCCCCTGGGTGGCGTGCCCGAGGAGAATCTCTCGGCGACACAGCCCTTCCCGACCCATCCCGCGCCTCTCCACCCCCTCGACCTCGATCCCGAAGACGCCTTCGGCTTCACGCCGATCGATCGATGGATGTGCCGGAACGAGATCGAGAAGTACCGCTACGACGGGATCTTCACGCCGCCGACGACCGAGGGCTCGATCCAGTACCCGCACACGACGGGCGGCATGAACTGGGGCGGCGTCGCGATCAACCCCTCGACCGGCGTGATGATCGTGAGCCAGATCCACCTGGCGATCGTCAACTTCCTGATTCCCCGCGCAGAGGCGGATCTCCTCGACCCGGCGGACTTCGTCTACCCGAACGAGTTCTACGAGATGAAGGGCACGCCCTACGCGCTCCATCGCTACATGCTCGCCTCGCCCCTCGGCGCCCCCTGCAACCCGCCGCCCTGGGCGAGCCTGACCGCCGTCGACTTGAAGAGCGGCGACGTCCTCTGGCGCAAGCCCTTCGGGACGATGCGCGAAGTCGCGCCCTGGCCGGTCTGGTGGCTCTACGGTGACCGCTACGGCGCCCCGGCCTTCGGCGGCGGGATCTCGACCGACGGCGGGCTCTACTTCACCGGCGCCGCCTCGGACAAGTACATGCGCGCCCTCGACGTGGAGACGGGCGAAGAGCTCTGGCGCCACCGCATGCCCTTCGCCGGCCACGCGGTCCCGATGACCTACCGGCTCGAGAAGAACGGACGGCAGTTCGTGGTCATGGCCGCCGGCGGCAACCCGATCGGCGACATGGGCGACGCGCTGATCGCGTTCGCGCTGCCGGAGTAGACCGGCGCCGCCGCGGGCCGCCGCGGGCGGCCGCGCCGGCGGACGCGGCGCTCGCTAGGCGAGGATCGCCTTCGCCCGCTCGCGCAGATCGTTCTTTAAGACCTTGCCCGAGGCGTTCGCCGGCAGCGCGTCCACGATCTCGAAGAAGCGCGGGACCTTGTAGTTGGCCATGTTGTCGCGGCTCCAGGCGACGAGGGCGTCCGCGTCGAGGCTCGCGCCCGGGGTCGGGACGACGAAGGCCATGCCGACTTCGCCCATCCGGTCGTCGGGCACGCCGATCACGGCGGCGGCGGCGATGCCCTCGTGCTGGAAGAGCAGGTTCTCGACCTCGGCCGGGTAGACGTTGAACCCGCCCATGATGAACATGTCCTTGATCCGGTCGGTGATGCGCAGGTAGCCGCGTTCGTCGAAGACGCCGATGTCGCCGGTGTGGAGCCAGCCGTCCTCGTCGATCGCCTTGGCGGTCTCGGCCTCGTCGCCCCAATAGCCGCGCATGACGTGATAGCCGCGGGTCCAGATCTCGCCAGGCTCTCCGGCCGGCACCTCGTTGCCGTCGGGGTCGACGCACTTGGTCTCGGTGTCCGGGATGGGCTTGCCGCAGGTCGTCGCGATCGTCTCGTCGTCGTCACCGAGCTCGCAGGCGGTGACCGTGCCGGAGCTCTCGGTGAGGCCGTAGGCGGTGATCACGTCGCGGAAGCCGAGCTCCGTCCGCATGCGGTGGACGAGCTCGACGGGGACGGCCGCGCCGCCGGTGACAGCGAGGCGGAGCGAGGACGTGTCGTATTTCTCGCGCTCCGGGAAGGTCAGCATCGACTGGTAGATCGTGGGCGAACCGGGCATGACCGTGATCTTCTCGCGCTGGATCCGCTCGAGGACGGGGCCGACGTCGAAGACCGCTTCGGGGAGGGCGGTGACACCGTGGATGATGCACGCGAGCCAGCCGCTCTTGTATCCGAAGGAGTGGAAGAAGGGCATGATGATCAGGTAGCGGTCACCGGGCTGGAGACCGACGCAGCGTCCCCAGACGTCGAAGACCTTCAGGTTCTGCCCGTGGGCGGTCATCACCGCCTTCGGGTTGCCCGTCGTGCCGGACGTGAAAATGAAATCCGAGAGGTCGTTCGGGTCGATCGAGTCGGCGCGCTCGCGGGCGGCGCTCGCCTCGACGCGCTCGCCGCGGGCGAGGAACGACTCCCAGGACTCGCCGTTCGCGCTCTCACCCTCGATCAGGATCGTTCCCTGGAGCTCGGGCAGGTCCTCGGCCGCGACCGCGTCGGCGTAGTTCATGCCGAGGAAATCGCCCACCGTGAAGAGCAGCTTGGCGCCGCTCTTCTCGAGGACGTAGGCCGCCTCGCTCGCCTTGAAGCGCGTGTTCAGCGTGACGAGCACCGCGCCGGCGCTCTGCAGCCCGAGCGCCGCGATCTCCCAGCGCCAGCCGTTCGGGGCCCAGATCGCGACCCGGTCGCCGTGTTCGATGCCGGCGGCGATGAACGCACGACAGGCGTCCTGCGCCGCGGCTTCGAGCTCGCGGAACGTGAACTTCTTCCCCGCGTCCTCGAGGGCGGATACGTCGGGCCACATCCGCGCGGCGCGCGCGAGCGTGGACGGGATCGTCATCGTGTCCCACTTCACCTGGTCGGTCGGCAGGTCGGCCATGGCAGGGCTTGCTCCTCGTGCTCGTTGCGCGGTTCGGGCCTACTGACGGCCGAGGACCGCGATGCCGCAGGCGGTCGGGTGGCCGCCGATGTTGTGGGACAATGCGAACTTGCCCTCGACGCCGGCGACCTGGCGCTCGCCGGCCTGTCCGCGCAGCTGCAGCACGTTCTCGTAGACCATGCGCACGCCGGTGGCGCCGGTCGGATGGCCGAAGGTCTTGAGCCCGCCGTCCGTGTTGACCGGCAGGCCGCCGCCGAGCTCGAAGTCGCCATCGGCGATGTGCTCCTTGGCCGATCCCTTCTCGCAGAAGCCGAGGTCCTCGTAGGTGAGGAGCTCGGTCAGCGAGAAGCAGTCGTGGACCTGGGCCACGCCGATCTCCTTGCGAGGATCCGTGATCCCCGCCATCTCGTAGACGTCGTCCCGGGCCCAGGCCGTCGGCTTCCAGGACAGGAAGTCGTGGCCGGGATCCTTCTGCGGATTCGGTCCCGCGCGGACCGTCACGCCCTTCACGAGGATGGGGTCGCTCGGGTAGGCGCTCGCGAGGTCGCTCCGCGTGAGGATGCAGGCGGCGGCGCCGTCGGTCTGGGCGGCGGAGTCGTAGAGGCCGAAGGGCCAGGAGATGATCCGCGCCTTGAAGTAGTCGTCCTCGGTGATCTTCCGCTTGAGGAAGCTCTTCGGGGCGAGGCAGCCGTTCGCGTGGTTCTTGATCGCGATCTTCGCGAGGTCTTCGCGGCCGGCGCCGAACTTGTCGAAGTAGGTCGCGGCGGCGAGGGAGAACCAGCCAGCGGGGGTCTGGGGCAGGTCGCGCACGCGGTCGACGACGACGGAGGGACCCGAGACGCCCCGGTCCTTCGGCTTGTCGTAGCCGACCACGAGGACGGTGTCGTAGAGGCCCGCGGCGATCGACATCACGCCGAGGCGGAGCAGGTCGGTTCCCGTCGCGCAGTAGTTCGTCGCGAAGGAGATCGGCTTGTTGAAGAGCTTGAGCGCATCGCCGCACTCGTGCGGCCCCTTGTTCGAGTAGATCGAGCCGGTGAAGACCGCGTCGATCTGCTCCTGGGGCTTGTCGATCCCTGCATCGGCGTACGCCTCGTAGGCGGCGTCGACGATCATGTCCGACGGCGACTGGTCCCAGTTCTCACCGAACTGACAGCAGCCGACGCCGACGATCGAGACCTTGTCGCGGATCGATTCCTTGTTCGCCATGACTCGCATCCTTGGATCGGGCAGACTCGCTCGGCGACGTGCCCGGAAGAAGAAGAGGAAGAATAGGAAGGGAGGGAGCGGAGGCTCGCGCTCGCGCGGGCCTACTCGGGCTTCGGGATGCCCTTCCAGTAGTAGTTGGGGCGTCCGCCGGACTCGTGGATCCGGCGGAACACGAACTCGACCTCCTGACCGATCTTCATGTCCTCGGGCGCGATCTCGACGACCTGCAGGTGGATCCGCGCGCCGTCGACTTCGGTCACGGTCACGACCGTCGGCGGATTCGGCGTCGGGAAGAAGAAGTCGAAGGTGTAGGTCACGACCTTGCCCGTACGGTCGGAGAGTCGGACCTTCGAGAAGTCGTCCTTCGCGAAGCACGACTCGCAGATCCGCTGGGCCGGGAACTGGATCGCGCCGCACGCGTTGCACTGCTGTCCGAGGAGGCTCAGGTCGTCGTCGCGCTCCCGGAAGAGGATCGTGGCGGAGAGGCCCGGGTTCGTGCCCGGATCCCACTCCGTCGCGGCGAGCCCCTTGGCCTTCACGTAGTCGTCGTAGCTGCCGACGACGCGCCGGCGCGCGAGGTTCCACTCGACGCCGCGCCGCGGCGCGAGCTTCTCGATCTGGTCCGTCGTCGAGAACGACGTTGCGTCCGCGCCGTTGCCGAAGTTGACGAGCAGGATCTTCTGGCCGGGACTCGCGCTCTCGAGGGCCGCGACCAGCTGGAGGGGGGCGAAGGCGGCGCCGGCGTTTCCGAGGCGCCCGAAGAGCGGCGACTGGACCGCGTCGGCGGCGACGCCGGCAGCCTTCAGCGCCCCACCGTGGGAACGCGCGTCCGGCGCGTAGAAGGCGACCCGGTCGTAGTCGCCGACGGCGGTGCCCGTCTTCTCGAGGAAGCCCGAGAGCGCCGCCGCCACGTTCGGCGTGTAGGACTCCTGGATCACGAAGCGGTCTTCCCAGGAGTGCACGAACTCGTGGCCGGCCGGGCGCCAGACGTCGGTGATCTCGTCGGTCACGGCGTGGAAGTCGTCGATGCAGGCGATCGCGTCCCCGTCCGTGATCAGGAACGCGGCGGCGCCGTCCCCGAAATTCGCCTCCATGCCGCTCTTCGGCGCGGCCATGCGGGCGTCGCTCGCGATCACGAGGGCGCAGCGCGCCGAGCCGGCCTTGACCGCGTCGGTGGCGGCGCGAAGGGCCGCGGTGCCGGCGCGGGTCGAGCCGGTGTGATCCGCGGTCTGGACCTCGCGGCCGAGATCGAGCACGCGGGCGACGAGCGCGGCCGCCTGCTTCTCCTGGAAGGGCAGCGTCGTCGAGGCGAAGAGCAGCAGGTCGACTCGGCTCCGGTCGAAGCCCTCGAGGCAGTGGATCGCCGCGGCGACACCCTGGGTGATCGCGTCTTCGTCGTTCCACGCGACCGATCGCTCGGGGCCGCCTTCCTTGGGCGGTCGGCCGCCGATCACGGAGAAGGGCAGGCGCGTGCGCGGAACGTAGGCGCCGTATGAAGTGATTCCGATCATCGAGACTCCGATCGGGCAGAGTGCCCGGAGCCGCGCGGGCGCGGCGGGGAAGGTGCTAGCTCGCCGCCTCGAGGATCGTCGCGATCTTCTCGGCGTGCTCGTCCTGGGTGCCGAACATGTTCTCGCAGACCCAGGCGCGCTTCAGGTAGTAGTGGGCCATCACTTCCCAGGTGAAGCCCATGCCGCCGTGGACCTGGATGCCGGTCCGGGCGTTGCGGATCGCGCTCTCGCCGGCGGTGACCTTCGCCGACGAGACGGCCCTCTGGACGTCCGCGACTTCGGGGGCATCGAGAGTCGCGCCGGCGTTGTACGCCCCCGCCCGCGCGGCCTCCTGCTTGACGAACATCTCGGCGAGCATGTGCTTCACCGCCTGGAAGCCGCCGATCGGTCGGCCGAACTGCTGGCGCTCCTTGGCGTAGTCGTTGGCGAGCTCGAGGGCGCCCTCGGCGAGGCCGAGCTGGACGGCGGACACGATCGCGGCCCCTTCGAGGCGCATGCGCGCGGCGGCGTCCGCGTCACCGACCTTCTCGCCCTCGGGCAGCCCGGTCACGTGGTGGACCGGCGTGAGCGGATCGAGGGGGACGTCGACCGCGGTCGCCTCGCAGGACGAGGGCGCGACGCGGTAGATCCCGTCGCGTCGGAGGACGAGCAGGACGTCTATGGCATCGAAGTACTCGACGACGACGGGCTCCGGCGTCGGTCCCATCAGGTCGACGCCGCCGACGATCGTCTCGCCGGTGGCGGCACCGTCGACGAGCCCCGCCGCGAGGTGGGTCCAGACGAGGGGCCCCGGGACGAGCCTTCGTCCGAGCTCGGCGAAGACGAGCACCGCGTCCGAGAAGCCGAGTCCGACGCCGCCGTCGTCCTCCGGCAGTCGGAGCGCGAAGACGCCCATCTCGGCGACCTCGTTCCAGAGTGCGCGATCGAAGCCGCCGGCCTTCTCGATCTCGGGGATCCGGTCGAAAGGCAGCTGGCCTTCGACGAACGAGCGGATCCCTTCGCGCAGCGCCTTCTGATCTTCGGTCGGTTGGAAGTCCACTTCGGTCTACCTCGATGGGGCGAGAGCGCTCAGGCCGGGTTCGGCTTGGGCTCCTTCACCTGGCCGAGGATCCGCTCCCCGATGATGTTCTTCTGGATCTGGCTCGTGCCCGCCGCGATCGCCGTCGAGATCGCGTTGAAGTGGCGGGCGTAGAAGTGCTGGGCCGGGAGTTCCATCACGTCGGATCGCGAGATGCCGGCGCGGCCGAGGAGTCGGACGGCGAGCTCGGTCGTTCGCTGGAAGATGTCCGTGTAGTAGAGCTTGACCGCCGAGGCGCCGACGCCGGGAACACCGGTCTCCTTCGCCTCGCAGACCGAGAGCTTGACCATCGCCCAGAGGCTCTCGAGCTCCCCCGAGAGGTGACCGATCTCCCGCCGGAGCGCCTTGTCCTCCCAGGCGGTGGCGCCGTCGCTCGTGATCTTCTTCGCGGTCGAGACCATCTGCCGGACGAAGGCCTGGAGCTGGATCATGTCGCTCGCGAAGGCGGTGCCGCGCTCGAAGCGAAGCGTCACGTTCGTGACGCGCCAGCCGTCGTTCTCCTTGCCGACGAGGTTCGAGACGGGGATGCGCACGTCCTCGAGGAAGACCTCGGAGAACTCGCCTTCGCCTTCCAGCGTGGGCAGCGGCCGGATGTCGATCCCGTCGAGATCCATGGGCATGATCAGCCAGGAGATGCCGGCGTGCTTCGACGAGTTCGGGTCGGTCCGGACGAGCATCTCGCAGTAGTCTGCGACGTGGGCGAACGAGGTCCAGATCTTGTGACCGTTCACGACGTAGTGATCGCCGTCGCGCTCGGCGCGGGTCTGCAGGTTGGCCAGGTCCGAGCCCGCGACGGGCTCCGAGAAGCCCTGACACCAGATCTCGTCGCCGGCGATGATCCGCGGGATGTGGGCGGCCTTCTGCGCCTCGGTGCCCTCGACCATGATGGTCGGTCCGCCGTGGAGCATGCCGACGAAGTTCACGCCGATGTAGGGGGCGCCCGCCTTCGCGATCTCTTCGAAGTAGATCAGCTGCTCGACGCCGGACGCGTCGCGTCCGCCGTACTCCTTGGGCCAGTTGAGGCCGGCGTAGCCCGCTTCGTAGAGCTTCTTCTGCCAGCCCGTGTCGTAGGCCCGGCGCGCTTCCCAGTCGTGGGTCGACGGGGGCGGACCGTAGGCGGGCACTTCGCTCGCGAGCCAGGCGGCGAGGTCGTCACGGAACTGCTGCTCTTCGGGGGTGTATCGGAGATCCAAGAGGGAGCCTCCGCTCGGACGGTCTCGCGGTGTGCGGACGACGGCGCGAGCGAATTACGAGCCGGAGCGTATCGAAACCCCGGAGGGGCGTCAAAGGCCCCAGTGGAGGCCGCAGAGCGGCGATTCCGCGCGGACGCGGGTCCTTCAGAAGCGGTCGATGTACTGAACGTAGTCGTCGAGGACGGGCATCACCTCGTCCCGCGGCGCGGAGGGAAGGCGGAGGACGCACTCGGTCACGCCGGCCTCCTTGTAGTAGGCGAGCTTCTCGTCCGTGGGGAAGACGCCCATCGGGACCACGTGCAGCAAGCGCGGGTCCCGCCCGCGCTCTTCGAGGAGACCGCGGAGCGTCTCGAGCTGCGCGGCCATGCCGGCGCCGCCGATCGGCATCCAGCCGTGGGCGTACTCGGCGATCTGCGAGAAGAGCTTGGGGCCGGCGCCACCGCCGAGCAGGATGCGGGGGCCGCCGGGCTGGACCGGCTTGGGCCACTGCCAGGAGGACTCGAAACGGACGAACTCCCCGTCGAACTCGGCGACGTCCTTCGTCCAGAGCGCCTGCATCGCGAGCATCACCTCGCGCACGTGCTCCCGCCTTCGCTTCACCTCGATGCCGTGGTTCTCCATCTCCTCGTGGTTCCAGCCGTAGCCGATCCCGAAGACGAAGCGGCCCCCGGACATCCAGTCGAGGG
>JAUIMK010000212.1 GCA_030432735.1 bacterium | reverse complement strand
GCGGCGGAGGGACGCTGGACGCGGCGCGCCGGCGGCGTCTCTGGCGAACCTCGCGTGGGGGATCGGGCCCGATTCAGCGCGATTCCTCAGCGCGATACGGCGCCGCGCCGCGCCCCGGTCCGGTCGCGCTCAGCCCCAGCGGAGCACCGCACTCGCCCAGGTGAATCCCGAGCCGAAGGCCGTCAGGGAGACGAGCTGGCCCGGCTGCAGGCTGCCTTCCCGCGAGGCCTCGGCCAGCAGGATGGGCAGCGCGCCGGCGGAGCAGTTGCCGAGGCGCTGGATGTTGTTGCGGACCTTCTCCTTCGGGATCTCGAGTCGCTGGGCCACCGCCTCGTTGATCCGCAGGTTCGCCTGATGGAAGAGGAAGAGGTCGACGTCCTGGAGCTTGAGGCTCGCCGCGCCGAGGGTCTCGAGCAGCACCTCGGGCATCCGGGTCACCGCATGCTTGAAGACGAAGCGCCCCTCCATGTGCGGAAAGTGCTTCTTCTCCTCGAGCATCTTCTCGTCGATCCGAGGCATTCGCGCCGAGCTCGGCCCCTCGGTCCAGAGCCGCCGCGCGTGCTTGCCCGCCGCGTGACACCGCACCTCGAGCACCCCCGGCCCGTCGTCGTCGACGTCGATCGCCTCGAGGAGCGTGGCCCCGGCGCCGTCGCCGAAGATCACCGTCACGTCGCGCCCTTCGGTCGAGACGTCGAGCCCCGTCGAGTGGACCTCGGCGCCGACGACCAGCACGCGCCGGTGGGTGCCGGTCCGGATCAGCGCATCGCCCATCTGCAGGGCGTAGAGGAAGCCGCTGCACTGGGCGCGCAGGTCGATGCAGGGGATGTCGCCGGCCTCGATCTCTTCGTGCAGGAAGAAGGAAGTGCCGGGGAAATCGTGCTCGCCCGAGAGGGTCGCGAGCAGGATGCAGTCGATGTCGCCGACCTCGAGGCCGGCCTGCTCGAGGGCCTGGTAGGTCGCCTCCGCGGCGAGGGTCGACGGGCGCTGCGTCTCGTCGATCCAGCGGCGCTCCTTGATCCCGGTTCGCTGCTCGATCCACTCCTCGCTCGTGTCCATCCACTGGGTCAGGTCGGCGTTCGTGACGACGCGATTGCCCACGCTCATCCCGGTGCCCGCGATACGGGAGCGAAGCGGCATGACAGAATCCTCCTGGGGTCGGCCGTGCGCGCAGCGCCGGCGGGTTCGCGTGCGGCCTAACGTCCGGACGCGGCTAGATCGACGAACCGGTCTTCCTCGCCCGGGACGCGATCCTCGTCGTCCCAGAGGATCTCCTCGGCCTCGGTCAGGAGCTCGCGAAGTCCGGCGCCGGTCAGCGCCGAGATCGGGATCGCTCCGTACCGCTTCGCGAGGGCCTTCGCCTCGCCCTCGGGCAGTCGGTCGATCTGGTTGAAGACGAGCAGCTCCGGCTTCTGGTCGAAGCCGAGCTCGCCGAGGACGTCGCGCACGGCGCGGATCCGGCGATCGATGTCCGGACTCGCGGCATCGACGACGTGGAGCAGCAGGCTCGCGTCCCGCAGCTCCTCGAGGGTCGCGTGGAAGGCGGCGACGAGGTCTTCGGGCAGGTCGCGGATGAAGCCGACGGTGTCGGTGATGATCACCTCACGTTCGCGCGGGAAGCGCAGGCGGCGCGAGACCGGGTCGAGGGTCGCGAACATCTTGTCCTCGACGTGGACGTCGCTCTGGGTCAGCGCCCGCAGGAGCGTGCTCTTGCCGGCGTTCGTGTAGCCCACGATCGACAGCACCGGCACGCCGCGGCGTCCGCGCTTGCGGCGGCGCCCCTCGCGCTGCTTCGTGAGGCGCTTGGCCTCGCGTTCGAGCCGCGTGATCCGGTCGCGCACGCGGCGGCGATCGCTCTCGAGCTTCGTCTCGCCGGGGCCTCGGCCGCCGATCCCGCCGGCGAGGCGGGAGAGCGAGAGGTCCGCGCGCTGGGCGAGGCGGGGCAGGCGGTAGCGGAGCTGGGCCAGCTCGACCTGGAGCTTGCCGTCTCCGGTCGTCGCGCGTTGGGCGAAGATGTCGAGGATCAGCTGGGTGCGGTCGATGACGCGCAGCTCCATCCGCTCGGAGAGGTTGCGCGCCTGGGCCGGCGTCATGTCCTGGTCGAAGATGACCAGGTCGATGTCGCTCTGGAAGCAGCGGATCACGAGGTCCGAGAGCTTGCCGGCGCCGATCACCGTGCGCGGATCGACCTTCGGGCGCGACTGGGTCACGACGTCGACGACCTGGACCCCGGCGGCGCGGGCGAGCTCGCGCAGCTCGTCGACGTGCATCTCGAGGGTCTCGCGGTCGCGGCCGGCGGTGACCGACACGAGGATCGCGCGCTCGCCTTCTGCGACCTCCTGGCCTTCGGTGGCGCGGGCGAGCTCGTTCTCGAGGTCGCGGATCCAGACGCTGAAGTCGAAGTCGAAGTTCGCCGGGTGGACCGGATCGAGCTTCAGGATCGAGCGGCCCTCTTCGTTCGCGGCGGCCAGCGAAGCGGCGTGCGCCAGGCCGGGGAGCCCGTCTTCGCGTACCTCGATCGAGACCACCGCGTCGAGGCGCAGCAGCGCGAGGTCCGTCTCGTCGTCCCGGGTCAGCCCTTCGCCCGCCAGATGCGTGTGGACGAGGCGCAGGCCGCGCAGGCGGCCTCGGCCGGCGCGCAGGCGCCCCCAGTCGGGGAGCTCGATGCCCGAGCCGCTGCCGATCATCACGTGCTGGACGGAGCCCGAGCGGTCGAGCAGGACGCCGACCTGGCGACGCACGTCGTTCGAGAGCTCGGTCAGCTCGCGGGCCAGCTCGTTGGTGACGATGCGATCGTCCGAGAGGCGGCGGCGTCCGAGGCGTTCGAGGGCCTTGACCTGGCTGGCCTTGAGGCCGGTCGTGTTTCCGTGAACCTGAATGGGAGGACTCCTGCGACCCGCGTACGCTGGGTGGTCGGGGTCGCTGGCGGAGGAGGGGCCGACGCACCGTGGGTCGCGTAGGCAGGTCTCCGCCCGGGAGCGCGGCGGACGACACCCGGTGAGGGTAGGCGAGCGGCGCTGGACGGAACAGGCTCGCGGGTCCGATCCCGGGCGGCCGGCGGCGTGCGGTGGGCGGCACGGGCCGGCCCCGAAGGGTGTCGGAGGGGTGAAGTTCGCGGGGCGTAGGGAGTCGGCGTCGCGACCGGGATCGCGATCCGCCATACCCTGAGCGCTCCCGGGCTTCCCCCGCGCGGCGGCTGCTTCCGGCCTGCCGGCCGGATTCCCCAATGTTCCGGGCGGGTTGCGCGGTTGAGTCCGGGCGTCGGCGCGCCGATGCAGACGGCGTCTTTTCTTCGCCTCCAAACGGGGCAGACAGGACACTCACCGGAGCAGGCAGACGTCGCGCGCGAGCGCGCGCCCGGCCTCTCGAGCGAGGAGCAGCGAGTTGAGCGAAACGTCGGTCATCGTCCTGGCGGCGGGCCAGGGCACGCGCATGAAGTCGCGGCGCGCGAAGGTGCTCCACGAGCTGTGTGGCGTTCCGATGCTCGGACACGTCCTGCGGAACGCGCGTCGCCTGGATCCGTCGCGCCTGATCGTCGTCGTCGGCCGGGACGCCGAGGAGGTGGAGGCGCGCTTCGCCGGCGAGGCCGAGTTCGTCCTGCAGGCGGAGCAGAAGGGGACGGGGCATGCGGTGCTCGTCGCGATGCCGACCCTCGGCGAAGTCGGGGGCGACGTGCTCGTGCTCTACGGCGACACGCCGCTGCTCTCTCCCGAGACCCTCGAGCAGATGGCGAAGGTGAAGCAGGAGCGCGGCGCCGACCTGGCCGTGCTGACCGCGCGCACGCGCAACATCCCGGGCCGCGTCGCCCGCGACGCGGAAGGCCGCGTGGCGCGCATCATCGAGGCCCAGGACGCGACCCCGGAAGAGCTCGAGATCGAGGAGCGCAACACCGGCGTCTACCTCTTCTCGGCCGATCTCCTCCGCGATGGTCTCGCCTCCCTCCGCCCCAACAACGCCCAGGGCGAGCTCTACATCACGGACATCGTCGCCTTCGCCGTCGAGCGCGGCCTGCGCGTCGAAGCGGTCGAGACCCCCGACCCCGACGAGTGCATGGGAATCAACAACCGCGCCGAGCTGGCCGACGCGACCGCCTACATGCGACGCCGCATCGCCCGCGCGCACATGGCCGAAGGCGTGACCTTCATCGACCCGGACACGGTCTACATCGACGCCGACGTCACGATCGGCCGCGACTCGGTCATCGAGCCCGGCGTCGTGATCACCGGCGACTCGTCCCTCGGCGAGGGCTGCCACGTGAAGGCCGGCTGCGTGATCGAGGAGAGCCGACTCGCGGACGACGTCACGATCGGGCCCTCCGCCCATCTCCGACCCGGCAGCCGGCTCGGCGAGGGCGTGAAGATCGGCAACTACGTCGAGATCAAGAACTCGACCCTCGGCCCCGGCAGCAAGGCCGCCCATCTGGGCTACATCGGCGACGCCGATGTCGGCTCCGGCGTGAACTTCAGCTGCGGCGCGATCGTCGTGAACTACGACGGCTACAAGAAGACCCGCAGCACGATCGGCGACGACGCCTTCATCGGCTGCAACGCGAACCTCGTCTCCCCGGTCACGATCGAGCCCCACGGCTTCGTCGCCGCCGGCTCGACCGTCACGAAGGACGTCCCCGAGGACGCCCTCGCCGTCGCGCGCACGAAACAGCGCAACATCGAAGGCTGGGTCGCCCGCAAGGAAGGCCGCCCGCCCGCCCGCCCGGCCCGCGCCTCCGCCGGAACCGCCGCCCCGGCCGCGGCATCTGCTTCGAAGTCCGCCGCAAAGAAGCGCGCGGCGAAGGCGAAGAAGAAGGCCGCCGCGAAGAAGCGCCCCGCCCGGAAGAAGACGGCCCGCAAGAAGACCGCAAAGAAGAAGACGGCCCGGAAGGCGACCCCGAAGAAGGCAGCGAAGAAGTCTGCCCGAAAGAAGACCGCCCGAAAGACTCCGAAGAAGCGCGCGGCCCGCAAGCCCGCGAAGAAGAGATCCGGCGCGAAGCGCCGCTGACGAGAACCGGGCGCCGAAAACGCAGGCTGCGATTTTCGGCGCTGATCAAGGCGGAAAGCGGAGGCGTGCTCCCGCACGTCGAGCATTTCCAACGCAGAGCAGCGCCGAAGGGCGCAGCCGGGAACTAGCAGATATGTGTGGAATTGTTGGATATGTCGGTCGCGAGCACAAAGCCGTCGACGTTCTCGTCGACGGCCTTCGTCGACTGGAATACCGCGGCTACGACTCGGCGGGCGTCGCCATTCTCGAGGGCGGGTCCATCGAGGTCCGCCGCGCGAAGGGGAAGCTCGTCAACCTCGAGGGCACGCTGCGCGAGAAGCCGCTCCAGGGCCACTGCGGGATCGGCCACACGCGCTGGGCGACCCACGGCAAGCCCTCCGAGCGGAACGCCCACCCCCACCGCGCCGGCGGCGTCGTCATCGTCCACAACGGCATCATCGAGAACTACCGCGAGCTTCGCGCGGCCCTCGAGGGCCGCGGGGCCGCGATCGAGTCGGACACGGACACGGAGCTGATCGCGCACCTGATCGACGAGCGCGTGCGCGCCGGCAAGGACCTGCTGACCGCGGTCCGCGAGTCGTGTCACGACCTGGTGGGCTCCTACGCCCTCGCGGCGATCTCCGACGCTGCGCCGGACACGGTCGTGACGGCCAAGAACGGAGGCTCCCCGATCATCGTCGGCCAGGGCGAGAAGCAGGCCTTCCTCGCCAGCGACATCCCGGCCGTCCTCCCCTACACGCGTGACATCGTCTCCCTCCACGACGGCGACTTCGCCGTCCTGACCGAGGACGGCATCCAGGTCTGCGACATCGACGGTCGACCGATCGATCGCGAGTTCAGCGTCGTGCAGTGGGATCCGGTCTCCGCCGAGAAGGGCGGCTACGACCACTTCATGCAAAAGGAGATCTTCGAGCAGCCCCGCGCGATCACCGACACGATCGGCACCCGCGTGAACGAGGCGGAGCAGGACGTCGACCTCGACGGAATCCAGTTCGAAAAGGCCTGGCTCGACGACTGCCAGGGCGTGACGCTCGTCGCCTGCGGCACGTCCTACTACGCGTCGCTGCTCGGCAAGTACATGATCGAACAGATCGCGGGGATTCCCTGCGAGGTCGATCTCGCCAGCGAGTTCCGGTACCGCAAGCCGATCGTCGGGCCGCGCCGGCTCGTGATCCCGGTCTCCCAGTCCGGCGAGACGGCGGATACGCTGGCCGCCCTCGAAGAGGCGAAGGGGCAGGGCGCGCGGATCCTCGCGATCTGCAACGTCCGCGAGTCGACGATCGCGCGGGCGAGCGACGACGTGCTCTACACGCAGGCCGGTCCCGAGATCGGCGTCGCCTCGACGAAGGCCTTCGTGACCCAGGCGGTCGCGCTCTACCTGATCGCGCTCAAGCTCGGCATCGTCCGTGAGCTGCTCTCCCGCGAGGAGATCCGCAAGCGGCTCCACGATGCGATGCGCCTGCCGCGGATGGTCGAGGGCGTGCTCGAGCTCGACGAGACGATCCTCGGCGTCGCCCGGAAATACTTCAAGGCGCAGGACTTTCTCTTCCTGGGCCGCGGGATCATGTTCCCGATCGCCATGGAAGGCGCGCTCAAGCTCAAGGAGATCAGCTACATCCACGCCGAGGGCTACGCCGCCGGTGAGATGAAGCACGGACCGATCGCGCTGATCGACGAGAACATGCCCGTCGTCTGCATCGCCACCAGGGGCGAGCTCCACGACAAGCTGGTCTCGAACCTCGAGCAGGTGCGCGCCCGGGACGGACAGGTGATCGCCCTCGCGTCGACCGGGGACGCGGAGATCGCCGAGAAGGCGAACGACGTGTTCTACGTCGACGATCTCGGTGACTACCTGACGTCGATCCTCGCCGTCGTCCCGCTCCAGCTCCTCGCCTATCACATCGCGACCCTGAAGGGCACGGACGTCGACCAGCCGCGCAACCTCGCGAAGAGCGTGACGGTCGAATAGTCTCTCGGCGTCGCCCGGCAGGCGACGGGAGGGGTCGATGTCCCGTTCGAGCGTGTTCGCCTCGGCCGTCGCCGGAGGTGCGAGCGAGTCCATGTCCCCGGCGGACCATCCCGGACAGCTCCTCTTCGTCGGTTTTCCGGGCTACGACGTTCCGGAGGACCTCGCGGCGCTCGTTCGGAGCGGCCGCGTCGGCGGCGTGATCCTCTTCAAGCGGAACGTCCGCGACCCCGAGCAGGTGCGCCGCGTCGTCGACGAGCTCCACGGGCTCGCGCCGGCGGATGCGCCGCTCGTCGTCGCCCTCGATCAGGAGGGCGGCCGGGTCCAGCGTCTGCGCGCGCCCTGGACCGAGTGGCCGCCGATGCGCTCCCTGGGACGGCGCTCTCCCGACGAGACCGCCCGCTTCGCCCGCGCCCTCGCGACGGAGCTTCGCGATTGCGGATTCGACCTCGACTTCGCGCCGGTCGTCGACGTCGACAGCAATCCGGACAATCCGGTGATCGGCGACCGGAGCTTCGGCGGAAGCCCCGAGATCGTCGCGGCCCACGCGGTCGCGTTCATCGAAGCCCTCCAGGACGAAGGTGTCGCCGCCTGCGCGAAACATTTCCCGGGACACGGCGACACCGACCTCGACAGCCACCTCGCGCTCCCGAAGCTCGACCTCGATCTGGCGCGTCTACGCGAGATCGAGCTGCCGCCGTTCCGCGCGGCGGTCGAGGCGGGCGTCGCGAGCGTGATGACGGCGCACGTGCTCTTCCCGCGCCTCGACGACAAGCGGCCGGCCACGCTGTCCCCGGACGTGATGCAGATCCTGCGCGGCGAGCTCGCCTACGACGGCCTCGTCTTCAGCGACGACATCGAGATGCGCGCGATGGCGGATCACTGGTCGTCCCACGCGTGCTCGATCGGCGTGATCGAGGCGGGGGTCGATTCGATCCTCGTCTGCTCGAGAGCGGATCTGCGCGACGAGGTGCTCGCCCACCTCGAGGCGGCGCCGGACGCCCTCCTCGAAGCGCCGATCCGGCGGATGCAGGCCTTCAAGGAGTGTTATTCCGGCGGCCGGGCGGCGGGCCGGGCCGCGCCGCCCTACGCGCATCACCTCGCGTTGGCGGAGTCGCTCGGCGCCGAGCGGATCGCGGGCGTCGACGTGGACCCGACCGAGCGGGCCTGATCGGCCGAGTCCCGACGCCCTTCGCGGCGGCGGCCTCGGAGTGACGCCCGCGGGATCGGTGCCCCTCCCGCGCGCTCCTGCCGCAAGGCTGCTTCCGGTGAGGTCGTCCCTCAGGCTCGCGCCGACCGGCGCCGGAGCGCGAGCCAACCCGTCAGCAGTGCGGAGGAGACGAGCACTCCGGCGACGGGACCGTGCATCGAGGGAACGGGCGGCGGAGCGCCGGTCGTGCCGTCGTAGGGGCCACAGTTGCCGAGCCAGGTGGCGCCGG
>JAUIMK010000211.1 GCA_030432735.1 bacterium | reverse complement strand
GGGCCGGGCAGGCGTGGGCACGAGGACGATCACCCGAGAGGGTGGGTCGGGACGCGCGCGACGAGCCGGGGACGACGCGATGCCGCTACGACGCCGCTTGGTCGGGAGTCTGCGACGAACCCGGCAGGACGGCGATGTCGCAAGAACGTCGCATGGTCGGGAAGTCTGCGACGAACCCGGCGAGACGGCGATGCCGCAACAACGCCGCTTGGTCGGGAAGATCGCGACGAATTCGACAATGCCGTGATATCGCAAAATGGTCGGGGCGACTGGATTTGAACCAGCGACCTCTTCGTCCCGAACGAAGCGCGCTACCAAACTGCGCCACGCCCCGACCGAGCGCCGGAGTATACGGGCTCCGACGCCGCCCTCAAGCGCAAAAGAGCGGCTTTTCGGCCCTGAGACGGCGCTGAGCGCCGTTTCACTGGGGCCGCGCGGGAAGCCCGCGCGAGGCCCGTCCGGACCCGGTGAAGACCGGCCGGCGACGGTCTCGCAAAGGTCGGGGGCGCGCCCCGCCGCTACCGGACGGCCGCCTGCGCCTTCTTGCGGAGCTCGTCGATCGCCTTCTTGCGGTCTTCTTCGATGAAGACGGAGGTGCCGGCGACGAAGCTGTTGGCACCGGCGGCGGCGGCGCTCGCGATGTTGCTGGCCTTCACGCCGCCGTCGACCTGGAGGTCGATCTCGAGGCCCCGCGCCTCGATCCAGCCGCGGATCTTCTCGATCTTGGGGAGCATCGCCTCGATGAACGACTGGCCGCCGAAGCCCGGGTTCACGGTCATCACGAGGATCTGGTCCGCCTCCTCGAGGCAGTGCTCGACGGCCTCCGCCGGGGTCGACGGGTTGAGGACCGCGCAGGACCGGACCGGCGAGGTCCGCTTGCCGTCCTTCACGCGCGCCTCGCCGATCCGGCGGATCTGGCCGAGGGTGCCGTGGAGATGGGGGCACGCTTCGGCGTGGACGCCCAGGATGTCGGCGCCGGCGTCGATGTAGTGCTCGAGGTAGGTCTCCGGCGACTCGATCATCAGGTGGACGTCGAGGGGCGACTTCGCGGCGCCCTTGATCGCTTCGACGACCGGCGGGCCGATCGTCAGGTTGGGCACGAAGTGGCCGTCCATCACGTCGACGTGGACCAGCTCGGCGCTCTCGATCGTCGCGAGCTCGCTCGCCATGTGCACGAAGTCGGCGGCCAGGATGGACGGTGAGATCTTGATGTCCTTGCGGGTGCTCAAAGCGGTCTCCGTCAGTCGTCCTGCTTGGGGTTGCGGACGAGCCGGACGGCGAAGAAGCCGTCCATGTCTCGGGTGTCTTCCGGGTCGGGGCGACCGGGCATGTGGGGGAGGACGCGAAGGAAGCCGTCGTCGTCGATCAGCTCGCGGAGCGCTTCCGGGGCCTCGTCGCGGCCGGCGATCCGCCAGCTCGCGCGGGTCGCCATGAAGCCTCGGATCACCGCCTCGTTCTCTTCCGGCGTGACGGTGCACGTAGAGTAGACGAGGCTTCCGCCGGGCCTCAAGACGGCGGCGGCGGACTCGAGGATCTCCCGCTGGACGCGGGCGAGGTCTTCGAGGTCCTCGGGACGCAGACGCCAGCGCGCGTCGGGATTCCGGCGCAACGAGCCCAGCCCCGAACACGGCGCATCGATCAGGATCCTGTCGAAGGGCCCGTTCTCGGCAGCGAGCTCGTGCATCGGCTTCGTCGCGTCGCGCTCGAGGGTGGCCACGCCGCCGATGCCGAGGCGCCGGATCCCGCGGCCGACGAGCCGCAGCCTGCGCGCGTGGCGGTCGAGGGCGAGGACGTGGCCGTCGCCCGCCAGGCGCTCGGCGATCGCGGCGCTCTTCGTGCCCGGCGCGGCGCAGGTGTCGAGCACGCGGTCGCCGGGCTGCGGATCGAGGAGCTCGACGACGAGCTGGGAGGCCTCGTCCTGGGGGCTCACGCGTCCGGCCACGAAGGCCGGGTCCTGGCCGACGTCGCCGCGGCGCCCGAGCACGATCGCGTCCGGCGCATAACGTCCTTCGCGCGCTTCGGGGTGGCGCTCGCGCAGGTCCGCGAGGGCCTCCGCGCGGGTCGTGCGGGTCCGGTTGACGCGAACCGTGACCGGGGCCGGCTCGTTCATCGCCCGCGCGAGCTTCGCCGCGTCCTCCGCGCCGTACTGCTCGAGCCAGCGCTCGGCGAGCCACTCGGGCAGCGAGCAGGCGTGCACGAGATGCCCGAGCGGATCCGCGTCGAGCTCGGGGAACGCGATCTGCTCGCCCTCCCGAGCCAGCCGTCGCAGCACGGCGTTCACGAAGCCGGTCGCCCGCTCGAGCCCCATCGCCCGTACGCAGCGCACGGCCTCGTCGACCGCGGCGTTCGCCGGGATCCGGTCCGAGAAGAAGAGCTGATAGGCGCCGACGCGGAGCGCGCTGATCACGAGGGGCTCGAGCTTCGACAGGTCGCGGTCGAGGACCTGCTGGATCAGGTAGTCGAGGCGGCCGCGCCAGCGCAGGGTGCCGTAGACGAGCTCGGTCGCGAGACCGCGGTCCGCGGCGGGCATGCGGCTCTGGACGAGGGCGTGGTGGAGGGCGAGGTCGGCATAGGCACCGGCGCGCTGGACGCGTTCGACGACGCGGATCGCGATCAGCCGCGGCGCCGTCGGGCCGGCGGTCTTCTTCGGCGTATCCTTCTTGCGTCCGGGCCAGCGCTTGCCGCGACCGCCCTTCTTGCGATCGTCGCTCACGGCGAGACTCCTCTGTTCACGGGACGGCCCCTCGAGACGAAACTCCTTCGCACGGGTCCCTCGATCACGACGTGGCTCCTTGGTCGTCCGTCGGTCGCGGGACGATCGCGAGGCGGGCCTCCGCCGGGATCTCGAAGCCGCGGAGGAAGTCCGCGATCGGCAGCGGCTTGCCGCCGGGGCGCTGCATCACGCGCGGGACGAGCCAGCCCTCGCCGGTGGCGATCCGGAGCGGGGCGTCGGCGTCGCTCGTGTCGAGGGTGCCGGGGGCGGGCAGCGCGCTCTCCGCCGCCTGCCAGGTCGCGCGGGAGATCTTGAGCACGACGGGCTCGGCACCGGGCGACTCGAGGCTGACGGCGCCACCGGGCTTCGGCGAGACGGCGTGGATCCGCGCGACGAGGGCGCGCGCCGGATCGCGGAGATCGAGCACCGCGTCGTGCTTCTCGATCTTCGCCGCGAGGGTCGCGCGGGACGCGTCCTGCTCGGTCCATTCGATCTCGCCCGCGGCGATCCGGTCCAGCGCCAGGGCGATCGCCTCGGCGGCGATCCGGCCGAGCCGTTCGGTCAGCTCCGCGGCGTTCTCTTCCTCGCCGATCGGGGTCTTCGCGACGAGGGCGACGGCGCCCGCGTCCATCTCCTTCTCGACGCGCATGACCGAGATGCCGGTCTCCGTCTCGCCGTCGAGGATCGCGCGCGCGATCGGCGCGGCGCCGCGGTACTTCGGGAGCAGGCTCGCGTGGGCGTTGATCAGGTAGCCCTCGCTCGGGAGCTCGCGGACCTGCTTCGGAATGAACTGACCGAAGGCGACGACGACCCCGACGTCCGGCCGAAGCGCCTCGAGGGCCGCGACGGTCTCCGGGTCGCCCACCTTCTCCGGCCGGAGCAGGGGTAGGTCTTCGCGGAGCGCCACCTCGGAGACGGGCGACGGCGAGCGCTTGCGCCCGCGACCCCGGCCGCGATCGGGCTGGGACACGATGCCGACGACGTCGTGGGGACCCGCGAGCAACGCCTCGAGCGTCGGCACCGCGATGTCCGGCGTGCCGAGGAAGACGATGCGGAGCGTGCGCAAGATCAGGCCTGCTCTGCGGCGAGCTGCTTCTTGCGCTTCTTGACGTAGAGGCTGCGCTTCAACCGGCTGATGCGGTCGATGAAGAGGATGCCGTCGAGGTGGTCGCACTCGTGCTGGATGCAGACCGCGCGGAGTCCCTCGGCGTGCTCCTCGATCGGGTTGCCGTCGAGGTCGGTGCCGCGCAGGGTGATCGTCGCGTCGCGTTCGACCGTCGCCTGGTAGTCGGGCACGGAGAGACAGCCTTCTTCCCAGGTGATCCGACCTTCGCGGTCGCTGATCACGGGGTTGATCACGACGGTCGGGTTGCGGTCGTTGCCGTCGTCGGTCCAGTCGGTGTCGATCACGAACATCCGGACCGACGCGCCGACCTGCGGTGCCGCGAGGCCGATCCCGGGCTCGTCGTACATGACGTCGATCATGTCCCGGGCGAGCTCGCGGATCTCGTCGGTCACCTCGGTGATCGGCTCGGAGACCTGCTTGAGGCGCGGGTCGGGAAACTGGACGACTTCTCGGAGGGCCATGGATCGCTCGCGTCGAGGAGGGGGTCGAGGGTGGAGGGCGGCTGGGGGCGGTCCGGCGGGGCCGGACCGGAGCGCGCGGATCGGGCGATCGCGGGGCGGCCGTCCGGCCGCAACTCCGTGAATCCGCTGCGAAAACGGCGGCTTTATAGCATGTTGACCGGACGCGCGTCGAGGGCCATCTGCACGTCCCGCGGAAGCGCGCGCCCGGCGGCGAGGGCGGCCTTCGACGCCCGCCGCAGGGCGTCGGGATCATCGCCCTTCAGCAGACACATGAAGCGGTAGCGCCCGCGCAGCCGCGCGATCGGCGCCGGCGACGGACCGAGGACTTCGAGGCGCGCCCCGTCCGGGATCACCGCCCGGGCCGCCGACGCCACGGACTCGATGCCCGCCCGCGCGTGCTCCTCCTCCTCCGCGTGTACGACGATCCGGGAGAGGCGACCGAAGGGCGGATAGCCGAGGGCCTCGCGGTGGGCGATCTCCTCGCGGTAGAAGCCTTCGAAGTCGTGGCTGCCGACCGGGGCGAGGGCGTAGTGGTCGGGCACGAAGGTCTGCACGACCACGCGCCCGGGGCGGTTCGCGCGACCGGCGCGACCGGCGACCTGGGTGAGCAGCTGGAACGTCCGCTCGGCGGCGCGGAAGTCGGGCAGGTGGAGGCCGATGTCGGCGGCGACCACGCCGACGAGCTGGACGCCGGGGAAGTCGTGGCCCTTCGCGACCATCTGCGTGCCGATGACGATGTCGACGTCTTCGTTCTTGAGCGCGCGCAGGACGGACTCGGTGTGACCGCGCTTCGCCGCGACGTCGCGATCGAGTCGCATCGTCCGCGCGTCCGGGAAGACGGTCTGGACCTCCTCTTCGAGGCGCTCGGTGCCGACGCCGAGCAGGGCCGTCTCGGGATCCCCGCAGCCGTTGCACTGCTCGGGGACGTCGCGCTCGAGGTCGCAGTAGTGACACTTGAGCTTGTAGTCCGCGGCGTGGAAGACGAGGGCGACGTCGCAGTCGTCGCAGCGCTCCGCGTGCCCGCACTGGAAGCAGAAGATCCGGGTCGAGAAGCCGCGCCGGTTCAGGAAGAGGATCGTCTGCCCGCCCTCGGCCATCGTCTGCTCGATCGCCGCGCGCATCGGCCGCGAGAGGATCAGCTTGCGGCCGCGGGGGTTCTTCTCCTTCTCCTTGCCGAGATCGACGATCTCGACCGCGGGGAGCGGCCGCCCGCCGACCCGCCGCGGGAGCGAGAGGCGCTTGATCCGCCCCGTCTCGGCCTGGTGGCGGGTCTCGAGGGCCGGGGTCGCCGAGCCCAGGATGAGCGGACAGGCGGCCCGCGCCGCGAGCCGGGTCGCGAGGTCGGCGGCGTGGTAGCGGAAGCCCTCTTCGTTCTTGTACGCGCCGTCGTGCTCCTCGTCGATCACGATCAGGCCGAGGTCCTCGAGCGGGGCGAAGAGGGCGCTGCGGGCACCGACGGCGATCCGCGTGTCGCCGGTCCGAAGTCGCTCCCACTGGGCGAGCCGTTCGCCGGGCTTGAGGCCGCTGTGGAGCACCGCGACCTCGTCGCCGAAGCGGGCGCGGACGCGGGCGAGCAGCTGATGGGTCAGCGTGATCTCGGGGACGAGGACGAGGGCCTGCCGCCCGGCCTCGAGGGCCTCGGCGATCGCACGGAGATAGACCTCGGTCTTGCCGCTGCCGGTGACGCCGTGGAGCAGGAAGGTCTCGGCGACCTGTCGCTTGATCGCGTCGCGGATCGGCACGAGGGCGTCGCGCTGGTCGTCGGTCAGCGTGACCGGCCCGTCGCCGTCGAGGATCGTCTCCGTGGACGCGAGGCGCGGGCGCTCCGAGAAGGCGATCAGCCCGCGCTTCTCGAGCTGGCGGAGCAGCGCGCCGACGTTCGGGTCCTCGGCCGTGAGCCGGCGCGTCGGGACCCCGTCCTTCTCCTCGGCGATCCGGCGAAGCAATGCCGCCTGCTTCTTCGCCCGGCCGAGCACCCGCGAGGCGGCGTGCTCGACGTCCACGTCGAGGGCGACCCGCGCGATCCGTTCGGTCGGGACGCGCGCCTTGGCACTCCGGACCTCGACGCGGCGCAGGGCGAGGCCGTCCCTTGCGAGGGCGGCGAGCCGGGCTTCCACGTCGAGTCGGGGCAGCGCCTTCGCGAGGGCATGGGCCGTCTGGGCGCGCTCGGCGAGCCGCTCGAGCAGGGGACGCGCGTCGGCGGAGACCGCGCCCTGGGCGAGGGCGCGCTCGCCACGCGGGGTGAGCGCCCAGGGGCGCGCGAGCCGCGGCGTCGAGCCCGGGGGCAACGCATGGGCGAGGGCGAGGCCGATCGGGCAGAAGATGTCCCGGGCCGCCTCCGCGAGGAGCTCCATCATGGGCAGCGCGACGGCGGGCTCCTCGTCGACGATCCCCGCGATCTCGGCGAGCTCCCGGGGCCCGCCCGCGGCCGCGTCGTCGTCCTCGGTCGTCCAGTCGCCGGGGACGACGAGCCCGACCAGCGGCGTGCCGGCGAACTGCACCCGCACGCGCGTGCCGGGCTCGACCGGGCGCGTGTGGGCGCGAGGCAGCCGATAGTCGAAGAGGCGGTCGAGGGGGACGGGGAGCGCCACGCGCACGATGCCCTCGTTCGTGGCATCGTCCGGGCCCGCAGGCGGGAGGCCGTCGAAGAGGGGGGCGGACATGGCGCAATCGTATGGTGGGCGCGGTCGTGGGGAAAGGCCGCGCGACCCGCGCGAGGCGCCGCGGCGCGACGTCCGGTCGCGGGCCGACCGCGCCGCGCGACGCGGCCGCGGCCCGCGCCCGCGCATTCGCGTCGAGGACGGCGGGGAGACCCGCACCCTCGTCGTCGACGAGACCTTCGCGTCCTTCTACCGCCCCGGTGAGATCGCGACCCACTGCGTCTGGGACGCCATCGCGGCGCCGATCCTGTGGCTGCCGCCGGAGCGCCGGCGACGGATCCTGGTGCTCGGTCTGGGCGGGGGCTCCGTCGCGCGGATCGCTCGCGCGCTGGCGCCGCGGGCCGAGATCGTGGGCATCGAGTTCGAGCCCGAGGTCGTCCGCCTCGCCCGCGAACATCTCGACCTCGACGAGACCGGCGTGCGGGTCGAGGTCGCCGACGCGCGCGCCTGGGTCGAGGCCGCGTCGAAGGAGCCGACCCGCTACGACGCGATCCTCGAAGACGTCTTCATCGGCACCGGGGACGAGGTCCACAAGCCGGACTGGATCCCGGACCCGATGCACGAACAGGCCTTCGGCATGCTGGCGCCGGGGGGCGTGTTCGTCAGCAACACCCTCGACGAGCACGCGCGGGTCGCGCGGTCGATGCGCGCCCGCTTCGCGGGGCTCGTGGCGATCGAGACCGAGGACTACGACAACCGGGTGCTGGCGGCGGGGGGCCCCGGGCTGACCGGGGCGGCGCTTCGGGAGCGGGTCGCCGCCTCGGAGGTGCTCGCACCGAGTCTCGACGTGCTGTCGTTCCGCACGCGGCGCTCGGCGCGATCGCTCTCCCGTGGGGCCCAGCCGGCCGCGCGCCGAGTGTGAAGAAGTGTATCTCCCTGAAATCAGGGGGAAATTCTTCGCTACAGTCCGCGCCACCCGCGCCCGATGCTTGAATTAATCGAACGTTCGATTAATTTCGGAGCATCATGTCCAGTCCCCCCCATCCGCAAGACCCGCCCGCGCGCCGTCCCGGCCGCCCGCGCCACGAAGAAGGCGACGGCGGCGAGGTCCGTGACCGCCTGCTCGACGCCGCGGTGGAGATCGCCGTCGAGCAGGGCTTCGAGACCGCCGGGCTGCGCGAGATCGCGCGGCGGGCCGAAGTCAGCCCGGGGATGATCTCGTACTACTTCGGCGATCGGCAGGGCCTCTACCAGGCGATGTTCGAGCGCGTCTTCACCCGGATCCACGAGCAGGTCGAAGCCGTCCTCGATGCGCCGGATCGCACGTCGGAAGACCGGATCGCCGACCTCGTCCGGATCCAGATCTCGTCGATCGCGGCGGATCCCTGGCTCCCGACGGTCGTGATGCGAGAGCTGCTGGCGCGTCAGGACTCGCCGATCCGCGACTTCATCGGCGAGTTCATGGCGCGGGGTCCGATCTCGATGATGATCGACCGGATCGAAGAGGCCCAACGCGACGGCGTGATCTCGGGCGACTACGACCCGAGGATGCTCGCGATG
>JAUIMK010000210.1 GCA_030432735.1 bacterium | reverse complement strand
CGAGCACGATCCAGTGGCGGTATCCGCCCCGCCCCGGGCGCTTCGTCTCGACGCGGAATCCGCGGCGCCGCAGCCGCTGCTCGAAACCGTCGTCCTTCGCTTCGGCCCAGACCCCGAGGACGCCGCCGGGCGTGAGCGCGTCCCAGGTCCGGTCGATCGCGCCCTGTCCGTAGAGAAGATCCTTCCGCGCATCGGTCTTCGCGTGGGGCCCCTCGAAGAGATCGAGCACGATCGCGTCGTAGGGCGACTCGCGTCCACGCCGGATCAGCTCCGCCACGTCCTCGAGGCGGACCGCCACGCGAGGATCGAGGACCGCCCCGCTCGTCAGCTCCGCGAGCGGCCCGCGGCACCACTCGTCGACGATCGGATGCAGCTCCGCCACCTCCACCCGACAACCCGCGTGGACCGTGTCGAGCACCGCCCGCAGCGTGATCCCCATTCCCAGACCGCCGATCAGAACGCGGTCACCGCCGGCGGGCGCAGCCAGGGCGGCGCAAGCCGCTCGTCCGAGCGCGACCTCGGATTGGTTCTCGCGGCTGTTCATCAGCACACGCCCGCCGATCAGGATCAGGAAATCGTTCGCGTCGCGACGCCGGAGCTCGAGCACGCCGTCCGGGGTGTCGCGCTCGTCGAGGGTCACCCAGGGCCTGCTCATGCGGCGCCGGCGCCCTGCCCCGCGCCCTTCTTCCGGCGCCCCTTGGCTTCCCCGCCCGCCTTGGCCGAACGCTTCGAATCGCGTGCCCGGCGGAGCACCTCCTGCGCGTCGAGATGGTCCTCTCCTGCCCGATCGAGGTACTCGTCGTAGGTTCCGCTGAAATCCTTGACGCCCTCCGGCGTGATCTCGACGATCCGCGTCGCCAGCTCGTTCACGAACCAGCGATCGTGGGACACGAAGAGCACCGTCCCGTCGTAGGCCTTCACCGCATCGACCAGCGCTTCGATCGCTTCGAGGTCGAGATGGTTCGTCGGCTCGTCGAGCACGAGCACGTTCGGATGGGTCACCGCCTGCTTCGCGAAGAGCATGCGCGCCGCCTCGCCGCCCGAGAGGGCCTCGAGCTTCTTCTTGCTCTCGTCGCCGCTGAAGAGCACCGCGGCGAGCGCTCCCTTCACGTAGCCGATGCTCTGGTGCGGGACGAACTCGGCGAGCCAGTCGTCGAGGCGCTGCCGGGCGGACCCGATCTGCTCCTTGTGGTCCTGCGCGACGTAGCCGGGATGGGTCTCGTAGCCCCACTCCACGCTGCCTTCGTCCGGCTCGACCTCGCCCATCATGATCTTGAGGAGCGTGGACTTCCCGATTCCGTTGGGCCCGATCACCGCGACGCGCTCGCCGCGCTGGACGACGAGATCGATTCCGTCGAGAACGAGATTGTCGCCGTAGGCCTTGGAGACGCCCGCGACCTCGATCACCTGCTTCCCGCTCGGCCGCTTCTGAGTGAAGGAGAAGGACGGATAGCGGCGCGAGCTCTCGGGCAGCGACTCGATCTCGATCCGGTCGATCGCCTTGAGCTTGCTCTGGGCCTGGCGCGCCTTCGAGGCCTTGGCGCGGAAGCGCTCGACGAAGGCCTTGTGGTCGGCGATCTCGGCCTCGCGCTTCTCGATCTCCGCCTCGCGTCGATCCCGCTCCGCCTTCTTCGCCTGCACGAAGCGCGCGTAGTTCCCGGGGTACGCCTTCACCGTCTGGTAGTCGACGTCGACGATCGTCGTCGCCACGTTGTCGAGGAAGCGGTGGTCGTGGGAGATCAGGATGGCCACGCCGGAATAGCTCTCGAGGAACTGCTCGAGCCAGCGGATCGACAGGATGTCGAGGTGGTTCGTCGGCTCGTCGAGCAGGAGTGCATCGGGCTCCGCCGCGAGCACCTGCGCGAGCAGCACCCGCAGCTTGAAGCCGCCGGAGAGGCTCGACAGCGGCTGCGTATGGACGGCCGTCGGGATCCCGAGGCCTTCGAGGATCTCGCCCGCCCGCGCCTCGAGCCCGTAGCCGTCGTGCTGGACGATGACGTCCTCGAGCTCCGCGTAGCGATCGCCGTCGAAGTGGTTCTCGGCGTTCGCGAGGATCTCCTCCTTCTCGACCATCGCCTTCCAGAGCGTCGCGTTGCCCATCATCACGACGTCGACGATCCGCTCCTCCTCGTACTGGAAGTGGTCCTGCTCGAGGACGCCGAGGACCGCGCGCTTCGGGATCGACAGATCCCCGTCGCTCGCGGGCTCCTCGCCGGTCAGGATCTTCAGCAGCGTCGACTTGCCGCAGCCGTTCGCACCGACGATTCCGTAGCGCTCGCCCCGATTGAATTGCATCGAGACGTCTTCGAAGAGGGTGCGATCCCCGTAGTGCTTGGCGAGATTCGAGATCGAGATCATGGGCGGCGGGAGCCTACCGATGGTCGCCCGCCAGGCCAACCGTCCGCGGGACGGAAGCGGAGCGCCGCACGCACGAGCCGCCTGGAGCCGCCGGACGGATGCCGCGCCTCGAGCGCGCGCCGGGGCGGCCCGCGCCGCGGGCGCTCATTCCCCCGGAACGCGGTACCGCCCCTGGCTGACGACGCCGACGATGCGGCGCGTGTTGCGGATGTCCTCGAGCGGATTCGCCTCGAGGAGCACGAGATCGGCGAGCTGCCCTGCCGCGATCCGTCCGAGCCGGTCCTCGATCCGCATGAAGCGCGCCGGCGCACGGACCGACGCGGCGAGGGCTTCTGCGGGCTCGAGTCCCGCCTCCACCAGCAGCTCGAGCTCGCGGTGCAGGCTCTCGCCGGGGACGGCGAGGCGGATCGGGGTATCCGTTCCCGCGCCGATCGGAACGCCGGCGGCGTCCATCCGACCGACGAGCGACAGGCTCCATTCGGCGAAGCGCAGGTCGCGCTCTCCTTCCGCAGCGAGCGTGCGGGCCGTCTCGCTCCAACGCACGCGCACGTCGGCGGGCAGCGCCTCGACGGCCCGTGCCCACGCCGCGAGCCGATCCGGACGCGCCTGGTCGAACGCGTTCAGACGAAGCGTCGGGACCTGCATCGTCCCCCGGAGCGCGGCCAGGACCTGCTCACAGCGGTCGGGGTCGTGGTCGGCGATCGCCGCGAAGCGCTGGGCCTCGTGCAGCGACTTCCGAAGCGGGTACCCCCGCGGCTGCGTCCACGCCGCGAGCGCTCGCACCCGCTCCGCATGGAGCGCCTGCCAGTCGCGCGCGCAGGCGAGCTCGACGTTGCGGAGGTGCTCCATCGAGTCGACCTGCGGGCCCGCGACGTCGGCGGTCAGGCTGAGCGGCACGTGGGAGGCGATCGGGAGCCCGTGCCCGCGCGCGGCGACGACGAGGGCGTCGAAGACCTCGGGCGAGACGAGCTCGTAGATCTTGATCAGATCCGCACCCCCTTCTGCGAGCAGCGCCACCTGCCGCGTCGCGGTCGTCGGATCGGGGACCGAGGTCCCGAGCGCGGGTTGCGACGGGTTCGCGCCGTCGTAGACCACGTGCCGGCCGTCGAGGAGCGGACCCGCGACGAAGATCCGGGGCGCCGGCGTGCGCGTCTCGCGGAGCCGCGCACGCAGCGCCACCAGCGTCTCGAGATCCCCGCCCGTGTCGCGCACGCTCGTGATCCCCCAGTCCAGGAAGAGCCCGGGCATCGCCTCGGTCAACGCCTCGTCGTAGAGGAAGTGCACGTGCGCGTCCCAGAGTCCCGGGATCAGGAAGCGCCCTCGACCGTCGACCGTGCGCGCCGCGCGCGGCCCTTCCCCGGCCGATCCGACCCAGACGATCCGGTCCCCGTCGACGACGACGCGATGGTCCGCGAGCACGCGGGCGACGGCGCCCCGGTCGGTGCCGCCTTCGATCTGGATCACCGTCACCCGGTCGATCGCGAGGGCGGCCGGCGCGCGCTCCGGAGCCGCGGGCCCGGCGCAGGCCGACAGCCCGAGCAAGGTCGCGGCGAATGCGCTCGCCCGTCGCTTCCACTGCCGCACGTCCTGCCTCCCATCGGGCTCCGTCCGCCCGGGACTTCTCCCCATCCCGAGCCCGGGTGAATGCCGGCTTTTCGCGAGCCCCCGCGATTCCGCGAGCTTATCCCTTACCCCCGCCGCTTCGCTGCCGATGCAGGAAGGGATGACGCACGCCGCCGAACCGTCCCGCTCCGACCGCACCCTGCTCCTGCTCGGCTGTGGGCCGGAGCAGATCGAAGCCCTGCGGATCGCCCGCGAGCTCGGCTATCGGACCGTGGGATTCGACAACGACCCGCACGCCGTCGGCCGCGCCTACGCCGACGACTTCCACGCGGTCGACCTCAAGGATGAAGCCGCGCTCGTCGGGCAGGCCGGGCTCGTCGCACCGGACGGCGTGTTCGTGCACGCCGCCGAGCTCGCCGTCGAGGCCGCCCGGGTCGCCGAGGCCCTCGACCTGCCGGGCCCATCCCTCGACGCAGCCCGGGCCGCGACCGCCAAGGAGCTCCGGATCGCGCGATTCGCCGAGGCGGGGATCCGTACGCCCGCCTATCGGGTGCTGGATCGCGACGCCTCCGCGGAGAGCTGGCAGGGGGCCGCGCGCGAGGTCGGCTTTCCGTGCGTGCTGAAGCCGACGGATCAGGCGGGGGCGCGCGGCGTCGAGCGGATCGACGACGAGTCCGGGGTCGCCGCCTATCACGCGCGACGGGACCGCTTCGCGTGTACGCATTTCGTCTGCGAGGAGCAGCTCGAAGGCCTCGAGCTCTCGACCGAGAGCGTCCGCGCCGGCGGAAAGCTGCTCCACCATGCGTTCGCGCTCCGCCACTACGACACGACCCGGCACTACGCGCCGGCGTTCATCGAAGACGGTCACTCGCTGCCCTACCCCTTGCCCGACGTGCTGCGCCTCGAGATCGAGGGCGTGATCGAGCGGGCGTTCGAGGTGCTCGGCCTCGCGGACGGTGTGCTGAAGGGCGACCTCCTGATCGACGCCGAGGGACACGTCTTCGTCCTCGAGATGGCGGCGCGAACGAGCGGCGGCCGGTTCGCCGACACCGTCGTCCCGCTCGGGACCGGCGTGAACATCCTCTATCCGCTGATCGAGCTCGCGATGGGCGACGCCTTCTCCCGCGACTGGTTCACTCCGACGCGCGACGTCGGCGTGTCCCAGCGCTTCTTCCTCCACGAAGGACCGGGACGCGTGCGGCGCTGGCCCGCGCTCCGCCAGCTCGTGAGCGAGCCCTGGGTCAACGACTGGACCCTCGATCCGGAGCGATTCCGCAGCGGCGAGCTCGCGCGGATCGTGAGCCACCGCGACCGCCTCGGCTACGTGATCTGCACCGGCGCGACCCGTGAAGAGGCCGACGAGCGCGCCCTCGCGATCACCCGGGCCTTCGCCCACGAGCTCGAGATCGAGCCGCTCGGAGAGCCCGGAGCATGACCCGCCCGCGCGATCTCGTGCTCGTCGGGACCGGCGCGTTCGTGACGAGAGACGCCTGGGGACCCGGTGTCCTCGCGCGGAGCCTCGCCCAGTGGTGCGGCGACCAGACGGGAGAGCGCCGGACGCTGACCGTCGTCCACCGCTCCACCGACGGTCGCGATCGCTTCGAGCGGGAATGGAAGACGATCGAGGCGGAGCTTCGCGGAACGCCCGAGCTGCGATTCGTGCGCGCGGAGGAAGCGGCGGTCGCCGACTCGATCCGTCGCGCGCAAGCGCTCTTCGTCTGCGTCCCGGACGAGGCCCACGCCGGCTACGTCGAGCTCGGGATCGCGTGCGGGACGCCGACCTGGATCGTGAAGCCGCTCACCGGCGAGGGTCGCGCCTCCGCCGCCCTCGCCGAGGCGTCGCGAACCTCGAAGGTCCCCGTCTGGGTCGACTATCACAAGCGCTTCGACGTCTCGAATCGCGGCCTGCGCGACGCCCTCGATCGCGAAGAGCTCGGCGCGCCGCGACTCGTCAGCGTCCGCTACTCCCAGCCGCGCGATCTGCCCCTCGAAGGCTTCGCCTGGGCCGGGGCGACCGACGTCTTCACCTACATCGGTTGCCACTACGTCGATCAGCTCTTCTACGTGATGCCCGGACTCGAGATCGACGGCGTGGACGCACACGGCATTCCCGGCCCCGTACACGCGAAGCACGGGGGAATCGCCTTCGATACGGTCCTCGCGCGCTTCGATGGCCGGTGGCGGGGACGGCCCATCAGCGCGCAGTTCGAGGTCGGCTGGAGCAACCCGCTCGGCAGCCCGACGAAGAGCCTGCAGATCGTCGAGGTCGCCTGTGATCGCGGACGTTTCTTCCTCGACCAGGCGCACCGCGGTGGCGAACGCTGGAGCGACGAGGGCGTGAGCGTCCCGAATCCCTGGTTCTTCTCGCGCGTGCACGACCCGCTCTCGGGCAAAGCCCGCTACCAGGGCTACGGGGACGACTCCGTCCGGCACTTCCTCGACTTCACCCAGGCGCCGAGCGACCGCCAGGCCGCGCTGCGCGCGAACGCGTCGCTGCCGTGGGTCGAGGAAGCCGCTCGGGTCGATGCCGTCCTCGACCGCGTGCGTGAGGCGCTCGGCGCGACCTAGATCGCGATCCAGACCGCTTCGCCGTGCCGACTCGCGCGGTTGAACACGTCGACGAGGCGGACGAGCGTGATCTGGTACTCGCGATTGTGGACGGCGACCCGGTACTCGGTCGGCGGATCGCCGCCCGCGCGGGCGACGACGAACTCGTGGCTCGCTCCGTAGGTATCGCGATCCGCTTCGTAGAGAATGCCGCGCGCGCGCTCGACGATCGCCGGCCGGAAGAGCACGGGGGCGCCGCTCCCGAGCGTCCCCTCGAGCCCGAGCGCGTTCAACCGCTCGACGATCCCGTGGCCGACCATCGCGTGGACGGAGTTCGCCGAGATCCGCAGGCGTTCCTCCAGCTCGAAATCCCCCTCGGCGTCCAGACGCACGAGACCCGCCGCGCCCGTTCGGAAGGGCGGCGGCGGGTCGTCGAAATCGTCGGCGGCGAGGTAGACGCGCTCGACCGGCTCCGCGGAGCATGCCGTCATGCGTTCCTCGGTCGTTCCGCCGGGCTCAGGCGGAGGCCTGCGCCTCGAGCTCCGCGAGGGCACCGCGGAAGAGGTAGCACTGCGAATCCCGCGGAATGTCCTCGGGCGGAAGTGGCGTGTTCACCTCCTCCGGCGTCGGACCGACCTGCTTCGCGCGTCCACGCAACGCGTCGAGGTCGAAGCCGTAGAGCTCCGCCGCGTTCTCGCCGAAGATCTTGCGGCGATCCGCCTCGGACACGTCCGAGAAGGTGAGCCGAAGCGACTCGAGGTTGTAGGGGAAGGTGCCCTCGTAGTGGGGGTAGTCGTTCCCCCAGCAGACCTTGTCGACGCCGACCAGGTCGATGCCCTCGAGCTCCTGCTTGCTCGGGAAGCTCGCGCCGTAGTAGCAGTGCTCCCGAGCGTACTCGCTCGGCAGGCGCTTCAGCCCCCACTCCTCGTCGTCGTACATCATCTCGCCGATCGCACCGGCCTTGACGCCCATGTGGATGCGGTCGAGCTGGGCCAGCATCTCCGGCGCCCAGGAGCAGCCCGACTCGGTCAGGATGTACTTGAGCTTCGGGAAGCGCTCGTAGACGCCGCTCATCAGGAGATGGCGATAGCCGGCGCGGCAGTAGAAGGGAACCTCGGAGATCCAGAGCGCGTCCGCGAGGGCGCCCTCCCCGTAGTCCGGCGCGCCCTGCCCCGAGTGCTGGTTCATCACGAGATCGTGATCCTGGATCGCCGCGAAGACGCGGTCCCACTCCCGGCTGTAGAGCGGGGTGAGCCAGTGCGCGTCCGGCGGAATCAGCGGGAGGAGGACGCCGCCGCGCAGACCGGCCTTGGCGATCCACTCGATGTCCTTGACCGCCTCGTCGAGATCGTTGGGAAGGATCACGCCGATCCCGGCGCGCCGGACCGGATCCTCGGCACAGAAGTCCGCCAGCCAGCGGTTGTGCGCGCGGACGCCCGCGAGGCAGCGCTCGTACTCCTCCGGCTTCGGCGGCCCCGCCGTCACGATGCTCTTCCGGTAGAAGGGCGGCACCGTGTTCGGGAAGACGACCTCCCCCACGACGCCCTGCCCGTCCTGGTCTTTCGTTCGGATGTCGAAGTCCCAGTTGCGCTTCTTCTTGGAGCCGTAGTGCTCCTCGCCGGGATTCCGGTAGCCGCCGCGCCATTCGTCGAAGGCGTCGCGATACTCGGGGTCGAGGTACTCGCGGTACTGGGCGTGGGATCCACCGGCGTGGGTATCCGACGTGATCAGGATGTACGGGTCGTTCGAGGTCGTGTCCGACATGCGGGGCTCCGGCGCGTGCCCCCCGAGAGGTGGGGTCGCGAGTGGCTGGCGCGCGAATTCGCGCGGCCTCGAAAACCTAGCCTGTCGGCCGGGGGTGTCGAGATCGACGCCGGAGGGGCGCGGCGGGCGGACCGCTCCGCTGTGCCCCGGCTGCCGGGAGACGATCGCGGAACCAGGAGTCGACGCGCCCCGCGATGAATGTGCGACTCTCCGGCCGTCCACGTCGCGCCCCGCGCAACGACTCG
>JAUIMK010000209.1 GCA_030432735.1 bacterium | reverse complement strand
GTCTATACGCTTCGGGCAACACGACGGCCTCGCTGTTCGTGAAGACCTATCCCGGCGCCGGCGCGAGCATCTCCGCCAGCCTCGTCCACGGGTTCGTGGCAGCGCACCATGCCGTCGGGGAAGCCGCGCGGATCGACGCGATCGGGCAGGAGACGAAGACATGAAGGCAGCCACTCCGCTCGTCTCGGGTGCGGACTTCCCCCTGGCACTCGAGCGCGCCGACCTGATCCCGGCCGCGCGATACTACGACCCGGACTTCTTCGCCCTCGAGCGGGACCGCTTCTGGACGCGCACCTGGCAGATGGCCTGCCGGCTCGAGGAGATCCCCCGCGTCGGCGACTGGGTGGAGTACGAGTGCCTGGGGCGTTCCGTGATCGTCGCGCGCGTCGGCGAGGACGAAATCCGCGCCTATCACAATGCCTGTCGACACCGCGGCACGCAGCTCGCTGCGGGACGGGGCCACTCGCCGAACGGCTTCACCTGCCCCTTCCACGGCTGGAGCTGGAACCTCGACGGCAGCAACCGCGCCGTCTTCGCGCCCGACGTGTTCGATCCGGCGCTCCTCGAGCCCGAGGCGCTCCGACTCGCCGAGGCGCGCGCCGAGACCTGGGGAGGCTGCGTCTGGATCAACTTCGACGACGGCGCACCGCCCCTGCGCGCGAGCCTCGAGCCCTTCGCGACCTACCACGACGACCTCCGCGTCGGCGACATGCACGCGGAGAGCTGGTACGAGACGATCGTGCCGGTCAACTGGAAGCTCGTCGCCGAGGTCTTCATGGAGGGCTATCACGCGGAGCAGACCCACCCGCAGCTGCTCGCGCGGTCCGCGAAATCCGGCTACTCCGCCGGCACCGATCCCCTCGGCTTCGTCGACCCGAAGGACATCGTCGGCAGCTCCCTCTACTTCATGCGGACACTCTCGGAGGGCATGGGGGGCGGGATGATCCACGCGCGGGACATCGAAGTCGCCGAGGGCCTCGTCGGCCTGGATCTGCCGGACGATCCGATCGAAGCGCTCACCGCCTGGACCACGCGCCTCAACGACGAGATCCGCGCTCGCGCCGCGGCGGAAGGCGCCGACATGCCGGACCTGAACGCGCTCCTCGCGTCGGGCCACGTCCACAGCGTGAACTTCTGCTTCCCCCACTTCTGGTACCTGCCCGTCTACGGGAACGCCGCGTCCTATCGGATCCGGCCGATCTCGCCGGAGGAGACGCGCTTCGAGGTCTGGACGACGACGCTCTGGCCCGCCGACGACGAAGCGACGATTCCGCGGGCGCCGATCCGGCGCCCCCACGACGATCCGAGCTGGGGAGAGGTCCTGCGCCAGGACTTCGAGAACCTTCCGCGCCTGCAGACGGGGGTGCGGAGCCCGGGCTTCGAGGCGATGCGTCTGGCCCGAGACGTCGAAGGCATGATCGCGAACTTCCACCAGGCCCTCGACGGCTTCCTCGCGGGACGCGATCACGCGGATCTGCTGGCCGCCATCCAGCACGTCTCCGGACCGATCGATGCACCGATTCGCGACCTCGGCCTCTAGGAGGCCACGCCGGGCTCTTTGCCTCGGCCTCTCGAGCCTGCTCTTCGTCGCGGCCGCAGCCCTCGCGACCCCCCCGCTCCCCTGGCGACCGACGGCGCCGGAGGTCTTTCGCGCTCCCCTCCCTCCGGATCCCGTCGAAGAAGCGAAGCGACTCGAACGACTCGGGGCCGACTTCCGCATCGAGCGCACGGCCCACTTCAGCCTGGCGGTCCATCGGGAGTCACGCACGGCCACCTATCGCGGAAAGATCCTCGAAGACCTCCACGCCGCGTTCACCCGCTACTTCACCGACCTCGGCTTCGAGCTCGAGCCGGGGCCCCGGGCGCACGCCATGATCTTCACGCCGACCCGCGAGCAGTTCGTCGAGCTGGTCGGACTCCCGGACATGCCGCCCAACGTCGGAGGGATCTATTTCTCGACCACGGGCACCGGCTACTTCTACGACACGCTCGGACGCCGGGAAGAGCGCGAACGCAGGGCGCGATCGGGAGAGCTCCAGGGCGACCTCCGCGCGATCCGCCGGGAGACCGCGCGCCTCCCCGAAGGCGCGACCGTCGAGCTCCGCTATCGCCAGGCACCGGTTCGTCGCTACGACCGCGACGAGGCCCTCGCGCTGATCGACGAGGCGCTCCGACGCGTCCGGCGACAGGACGTCGAACGCGTCTACGAGCTCGGCGAGGACAGTCTCGGCACGATGACCCACGAAGCGGCCCATCAGTTGACCCGCGAGATGGGCCTCGTTCCCGCCGGGAGCGCGGCGCCCAGGTGGCTGACCGAGGGGATCGCGATGCTCTTCGAACCCCTCCGCCACGGCTTCCTCCTCGAGACGAGCCGGCCTCATTGGGGGCGCTGGGCGAACCTGGACGCGCAGCGCCGGGCAGGCGTGCTGGTCGACGTCGCTGCGCTGATCGCCCGCGACGGCGGCCTGCAAGACGCCGATCCGACGAAGTCGGCCCGCGCCTACGACGACGCCTGGGCGCTCGTCCACTTCCTGTCGACCACCGAGCCCGAAGCCTTCGCACGCTACGTGAAGCGCGTCCGGGCTCGGCGCGAACCGCCCGGTGAGGCGCAGCGAATCGCAGACTTCGAAGCGTCCTTCGGCACCTCCGTCGGCGCGATCGAGTCGAGGCTTCGCCGCTTCCTCGAGGAGCTCGGCCACGGCTCCGACGGTGGCTTCGACGCGTACCGCGCGACGACGAACGCCGACTAGCACACCCGCGCGACGCTACCGGCCGATCCTGCCCCAGACCATGTCGGTCTCGGCCTCCGGATCGACGAGGGTCTCCGGGTTCCGCTGATCGACGTGACCGATCAGGCCGCGATAGGTTCCGTAGCCCACGAGCCTGCGGAGTCGCGGCGGGAAGGCGGCGACGCGTTGGCGCGAGAGCGCGAGGAGCTGGCTCTCCTCCTGCCGGAGATAGCCGGCACAGTAGTTGGTCACGATCGCGAGCCGGCGAGCCTCCGTCCGGTTCTCGCCGCCCCCGTGCCAGAGACTGCCGTTGTAGAAGAGGATGCTGCCGGCGGGCATCTCCACTTGAACCGTCTCCGGCGCCTCCCCTCGCCGCGGTCGGTGGTCGGCGCGGTGGGAGCCCGGGACCACGTGCGTACCCCCGTTCTCCCGCGTGAAGTCGGTGAGCGCCCACATCGCAATCACGATGCTCGTGGGGGCGGGGCGGGGGAACCCGTAGGAGCCGTCGTCGCTGTGGAGCGGCTGTCGAGCCTGCCCGGGATTCATCTCGATCGCGGTGAGCGAGGAGAGCAGGCACTCGTCGTCGAGGAGCGCGTCGACCACGGGCAGGGTCGCGGGGCAGACGGGCACGCGCTCGAAGATCGGATCCCGCGCGAGCAGGTTGAAGATGCGGCGCGTGTGGTGCCCGAGGAAGCGGTTCTCGCCGAACGGAACCGCGAGCGCCTCCATCGACGCGTCGATGCGCAGGGTGAGGGCCTCGCGAAGCGGTCCCGGGATCAGCCCCTCGCGGACCGCGAAGCCGCATTCCCCGACCTCGGCGACGATCGCGTCGACCTCGGCTCCGGGGAGCGGCTCGACGGCGAACGCGTCCGGGCGATGGGCAGGAGACGACGACATCCGAATTCCTCGAGCCTCGCGCGGGTCGGCCGCAGCGGGTCCGGACGCAGACCCTTCGTCCGCGCTCCCGACACCAGTAGCGCGTCCCCCGAGCGCCCGGCACCATCGGAGGGACTTCGCGAGCGCGGAGAGGGAGATTCGTCATGAGCATCGAAGTCAGAGCGAGGACGAGCACGATCGGAGCCGACGTCGCCGGCGTCGACCTCGCGAAGCCCCTCTCGGAGGAGGACTTCGCCGCGCTCCAGGCGGCCCTCGACGAACACGCGGTGCTCTTCCTGGGCAAGCAGGACGTCACGCCCGCCGAGCAGCGCGCCTTCACCGCGCGCTTCGGCCCGATCGAGCGACATCCCTTCGGTCGGCACCTCGACGATCCCGCGGACGTGGGGCTGCTCGACCAGACGACGCCCCGGCAGGACGGCGCGAACCGCTGGCACATGGACTCGACCTTCATGCCGAAGCCGCCGTCCCTGCTCGTGTTGCGCGCGGTGCAGCTGCCTGGCCTCGGCGGCGACACGACCTGGGCTTCGATGGCCGCCGCCTACGACGCCTTGTCCGCGCCGATCCGGCGGGCCCTCGACGCGATGAGCGCGATCCACGACGTGACGGGGCCCCTCGTCCGCGCCATCCAGGGCGGACACAGCGTGAGCGGGCTCGAGGAGATCCAGACCGCCTGGCCACCGCTCTCGCATCCCGTCGTCTGCCGCCATCCGCGCACGAACCGGAAGCTCCTCTTCGTGAACTCCAACTTCACGACGCGCATCGAAGGCATCAGCGAACGCGAGAGCGAGATGCTCCTCCGCTTCCTCTTCGAGTGGGTGCGCTCCCCGGAGTTCCACGTCCGATTCACGTGGCAGCCGGGCGACGTCGTCCTCTGGGACAACCTCGCGACCCAGCACTTCGCCGTTCCCGACTACACCGAGCGGCGGGTCATGCACCGCGTGCAGACCGAAGGCGACTGGCGACCGAGCGCCTGAACACCGCGCCCCGGGCCGGAGGCCTGCTGCCGACGGCCCGGATCACGCCTCCGCGCGCGCGATTCCCGTCGACCGGATCTCGTTGCGCATCGGCTCGCCCCGGACGAAATGGCCCAGGTTCTCGAGGAAGAGCGCCCCGAGCCGCCGACTCCCGAGCGGCGAGTAGCCCGCGTCGTGGGGCGTGAGGACGCAATTCTCGAGCCCCCACAGCGGAGACTCCTTCGGGAGGGGCTCCTCGGAGACGACGTCCAGCGTCGCGCCCCGGATCGACCCGGTCCGCAGCGCCTCGATCAGGGCGGGCTCGTCCACGACGCCGCCCCGGGCGACGTTGATCAGGACCGCGTCCCCGCGCATCGCCTCGAGCTGTGGCTGGCCGATCATCCCTCGCGTCTCGTCGTTGTAGGGCATGCAGAGCACGACGTAGTCGCTCTCCGCCAGGAGCTCCGGGAGCGCCTCGAGGGTCACCAGGCGGTCGAGGTTCGGGTCGTCGCAGGGCGAGCGACGGCATCCGATCGTGCGCATCCCGAAGGCCTTCGCGACCTTCGCCGTCGCCCGACCGATACCGCCGTAGCCGACGATCCCGATCGTCTTCGCGGCGAGGTCGCCGCTGTGGATGATCTCCCAGTGACGATCCGCCTGCTGCCGCTGGTGCCGGGCGACGTTGCGTTCCCAGTGGAGGACGTACGTGAAGATGTATTGCGCGATCGGCTCGCCGTGGATCCCCGACGCGTTCGTGAGACGCACGCCCCGCTCGAGCAGGGACTCCCAGATCGGATTGTCGATCCCGGCTCCCGGCCCCTGCATCCACCGAAGCTTCGGTTCTTCGAAGAGCGGCATCAGTGAACGCATCGCGGGCGCGTAGCGGGCAGCGCTCACGCAGAAATGGACGACCTCGCAGCCCGAAGGATCTCCCTCGAAGTCTCCATCACGGCGGAGCAGGACGAGCTCCGGAACGACTCCGGCTTCCTGGAGCATCGCGGCGACTTCGTCGCGGAGCGTCTCCGCGCGGTCGCCGGTCAGGACGATCTTCATTCGGAACCTCTTCGCTCGCGCATCAGCTCGCCGGCTTCACCTGGATCGGTGACGACCAGGCGCGCTCCTGGATCGTCTTCGGCGTGTCGGGCCGCGGCTCGACCCCGGCCCGGACCGCGTCCCAGGTCGACCAGCGGCAGGTCGGATTTTCGAGCACGCGAGCATAATAGAAAGCCCGCTCATCCGGATCGAAGTCCGGATCGGTCCAGACCGCGGAGAGCTCCGCGTCGCCGACGTCCGTCGTGATCGAACAATCCGAGACATCGACCTTCGCGCCGTTGTCCGGACAGCGGCGCGTCGCCGGGTCGGGCACGAGACCGTCCGAGCAGACGACGTCGTTCACGATCTCGAAGGTCTTCCCGTCCTGCTCCCAGCCCTTCACGATCTGGATCCGCTGGAGCGGCGCGGAGAGGGGATCGCGCGCGGCCCAGACCAGGAAGCGCGGTGCACTCTCCGGACCGACCTCGAGGTCCGTGCCCATCGGCACGCCCCCCGCGTAGCCCCGCGCAGCCATGTCCGCGGCGCCGGCCATGCCCGGCTCGATCCCCTCCCCCGCGAAGAAGCGCACCGGGATCCGCGGCCCCGACGTCGCGAAGGTCTCCTTCCGACGGAACGCGTCGTAGATCGACTCGCGCGTGTTCTCCTCGGACCAGACCCCGGCCAGGCCCGAAGCGCCGTAGGTGATCGACGCGCTGTGCTGATACGAACGCCCTTCGACCTCCGTCACGAGATCGCTCGCGACCATCTTCGTGACGATCGCCTCGAAGAACGAGAGCGGCACCGAGCCGCGGAGCTGCGGGGTCGAATCGAGGAGTCCGATCTTGGCGAAATAGTCGGACTCGTCGTCGGAGATCGCGGCGGTATGGGTATCGCTCGCGCCGACGACGCCGAACTCGTAGGGGTTCGCGACGCCAGAGGCCTCGAGCTGCAGCCCCCGGCGCAGCGCATCCCGGACGTAGCTCCCGGGCGGCGCCGAGGGGAGCATGGTGGCCACGCGGTAGGGCGTGATCTCGAATCCCGCCCACTCGTCCGTGTCGGAGAGGGTCGGGTGGGTCTCGGACGTGCCCTTCACCTGGGTGATCTCGACGAGCGGCTCGTTGCGCAGACGCTGCTCGCCATAGGCATCGTCCATCGGATTCCCGGCCCAGTCGACGAGCTTGAACATCTGCCCGTTCGAGCCGTTCGAGTTGTGCGGGATCGCGAGGCTCTCGATTCCGCGCGCGCGCAGCTCGTCCATCCAGTCCCAGAGCCCCTCCGGATTCTGGGAGTGGAAGCGCGAGAAGGGGACGGCCGGAAGCGTCTCGGTGTCGCGGAAGATGACGTTGCGGTGGAGGTTGCCGCGATCGTCCGTCGACGACGTGTACTCGTAGGCCGCGAAGGTCGTGAACCGGCCGGGCGCGTAGAAGCGGTCGGCGGCCTCGATCGTATCCGCCCAGGCCGAGCGCACGATCCCGAGCACCAGCTCGCGATCGAGGCGCCCCTCCGCGACGGCGACCGCCATCTTCGGCAGCAGTCCGGAGAAGGCCGAGATGCGCGTGGGGACGCTGGCCAGATCGATGTTGTCCGGCGCGTTCAGATCGTGGAGCACCTCCGCAAAGTCGTATCTCGAGAGGGCCGTCGACGTGTCCGCCCCCTCGCGCGCGGCCCCCATGAACATCGCGTGATCCGTGACCGCATAGAAATCGAGGGGCTGGCGAAGCTGGACGTCGAAGCCGCCCGGGTGGCGGATGCGCTCGCCCCGCGCATAGCGGTAGGCGTCGGCAGGGGTCGCGACCGTGCCGAAGGCGAAGGCGTCGAAGGAGTAGGTCGTGTGGACGTGCAGGTCGCCGAAGTAGACGTTGCGATCCGGATTCGGCGCCACGCCTCCGCGCTCGATCGTCGTGTAGTCCGGCTCGAACACGTTCTGGACCTCGAAGCGGAGCGCCTGCGCATCGGGGTTCTCCGAATCCTCGGCCCAGAGCTCGTCGCCCTGCGAGCACGCGAGGGCGAGGGGCACGGTGAGGACCAGGAGGACCGACCTCGACGGGGAGGCCGTTCGGGATCGAACAAGCGAGGAGTACGGCACGGGACGCCCCTTTCGCGATGCGCGCCGTCATGGTGCGCACGCGAAACGATAGGCCGGGCGTCCTGCGCGGGCAGCGTCCTGCGCGCGCAGGAACGCCGGGTCAGCCCCCCGAACGCCTTCGCACCGCCGAGCCGGTCACGTCACGGCGCCTGGCTCGACGCGAAGCGGATCCGCAGCGACTCGAGACGGCGCAGGTTCGAGAAGGGGACCCAGCGCGGAGGCGCCTCGACGAGCTCGATCTCGTCGAGGCGCTCGAAGAAGACCGGCAGGACCTCCTGGATCTCCGCCCTCGCGAACGCCGCACCGAGGCAACGATGCGCCCCCCAGCCGAAGCTGAAGGAGTGCGGTTCGCAGCGTCCGACGTCGAAGCGATCCGGCGCCGCGAACACCGCGGGGTCCCGGTTCGCCGACAGGATCGAGAGCAGGAAGGGCTGCCCCGCCGCGATCTCGACGCCCTCGATCTCGAAGGGCTCCGTCGCCTCCCGCGCGAGGACCGGAACGATCGGTTCGTACCGGAGGATCTCCTCTCCCGCACTCGCGGCGAGCCCCGGGTCGGCGCGCAGACGCGCGAGCTCCGTCGGGTGCTGCACGAGCAGCGCGATCGCGACGGCGAGCATGCTCCGCGAGCTGTCGTGCCCTCCGAAGATCAGGTTGATCACGAGCACGACGAGGTCTTCGTCCACGAACGCCTCGTCGAGCTCGTCCGCCGCCCGGATCAGGTCCGAGAGCAGGTCCTCCGCCGGCCGCTTGCGACGCAGGAGGATCAGGTCGCGGACCGCCTG
>JAUIMK010000540.1 GCA_030432735.1 bacterium | reverse complement strand
TCTCTGCGAACGCATCGCCGCGGCGCTCGGATCCGACGAAGCGACCATCGACTTCGGCGAGTCCGTCGTGCCCTCGGAGAGCATGCGCGTCTTCCGCATGCTCGGCCGCGCGCTGACCGACCCGCTCGACCTCTATACGATCGGTGCGCGATGGCTCGGTCCCTCGGTGATGCCGATGATCGAGGGTCGCGTCGAGATGCTGCCCGACGGCGTGATCATCGAGCGGCTGCGCTACCTCGAAGGCCACCGCGAGTGCCGGGCGCTGATGCTGATGCTCTGCGGCTACTTCCGATCGTCACCGACGGTCTGGGGCTCCCCGCGCGCGGACGTCCACGTCGAGCTCGTTCCGGGGGGCGCCGACTACTACATCCGCGCCCCCCGTCGTCCCGTCGGCTGGATCTCGCGCATGATCGACCGCCTGCGCGGCCGCACGGCGCTCAACAGCGTCCTCCACGAGCTCGAAGAGCAGAACTGGGACATCAACGACAGCTACCGCGAGGTCCGATCCGCGCGCGACCGGATCGCGCGGCAGGCCCGGGAGCTGGCGCGCGTCAACGAGATCGGTCGCCAGCTCTCGAGACAGATCGACCTCGATCACGTCGCGGACGTGCTCGGTCGCGTCCTGCGCAAGGACCTCGGCTTCGAGGGCGTCGCGATCGAGCTCCTGCCCGACGGGCAGGCCCGGCCGGAGACGACGGACGCGCCCGTGCCCGGCCCCGAGAGCACGCTCCCGCGCCGGCGCACCTACGGCGACACCACGGGCGAACCGACCGACGTCCACCCCCTCGAGAACGCCAACGGACCGCTCGGCCAGCTGATGCTCTGGCGCGGCGAAGACGCCCGGCACAGCGTGGCGGCCGGAATCGATCCCGACGCCACGGGGAGTGAGCTGCTCGAACGCCTCCTGCCCTGGATCACGATCGCCCTCGACAACGCCCGCGCCTATCGGCGTCTCGAAGACCACGCCGACCAGCTCGAGCAGCGCGTTCGGGAGCGGACCGCGTCGCTGATCTCGGCGAACCATCACCTCGTCCGGGAGGTCGAGGAACGTCGGCGCGCCACCGAAGCCCTGGTCGAGTCCGAGGCGCAGCTGCGCGCCTCCGAGCGGCTCGCCTCCGTCGGCACGCTCGCCGCGGGCATCGCCCACGAGATCAACAACCCCGTCGGTGCGATCCTGGCGGCGGCGCAGCTCGCCCAGGTGCTCGAGAAGGACGGCGGATCCCGCAGCGAGATCGATCGCGCCCTCAGCGACATCGTCCGCGAGGCGAAGCGCTGCGGCGGGATCGTGAAGAGCGTCCTGCAATTCGCGCGGGACGAGCGGACCGACAAGTGGGACTGCCGACTCGACGACATCCTGCGCCGGAGCGTGCGCCTCGCGGATTCCCTCGCGCGGGCCGAGGGCGCCGAGATCGAGCTCCACGTTCCGGAAGAGCCGGTCTGGGTCCACGTCAACCCGATCCAGATCGAGCAGGCGCTGCTCAACCTGATCCGCAACGCGCTCGAGGCGGGCGGGAGCCGGCTCCACGTACGGCTCGACCTGCGCGACGAAGAAGAGCTGGCCCTGATCCAGGTCGACGACGACGGGCCG
>JAUIMK010000208.1 GCA_030432735.1 bacterium | reverse complement strand
GTGATCCGCATTCGCACCGGCGAAGAGGGCGAAGCGGCGGTCTAGGTCCGGCCTTCGAGGCGCGCGCCCGGCGCGTCTCCGCGCGCCCGACCCACCTCGCGGCCGTCGTTCATCCGATCTAGGCTCGGCCGGCGCCACCGCACCTTCCGAGGAGACCCCATGATCGCCACGCCGCCCGAGTTCATCGACCTGACCCCCGAGATGCAGGAGCGCCTCGACCGCTTCGCCGAAGAGCACAAGGACGACCCCGTCGGCAACGTCGGCGGAACGGTGATCCTGGAGGACGACCGGGTCCGGATGTGGGAGCTCGTGCTCGAGCCCGGCGAGGCGAGCGACCTCCATCGCCACGAGCTCGACTACTACCTGATCATTTTCGAGGGCGACTACGTGGCGGGCGTGACGGGTCCCGGCGACCCTACGCCCTCCTTCGTGGGCAAGGTCCCCGCCGCGGGCAACACGGTCTCGATCCCGAAGGGCGGCTTCGAATGGGCCTACAACGTCGGCGACAAGACCTACCGCGAAGTGATCGTCGAGATCAAGGAATCGTAGGCGGGGCTGGGGTTCCGCCTAATACCGCTCTTCCGGGTCGACGCGGTACTCGAGCGGCTCGCCCGCGACGAAGCGTTCGAGGTTCTCGAGGAATCGCTCCATCAGCCCGGTGTGGCTCTCCGGACCGGCCCAGGAGATGTGCGGCGTGAGCCGGACGCGGGGATGCGCGTAGAGCCAGTGGCCCTCGGGCAGCGGCTCGGGCTCGACGCAATCGAGCGTGGCGAGCCCGATACGCCCGCTGTCGAGGGCGCGTCGAAGCGCCTCCTGGTCGACGAGCCCGCCCCGGGCGACGTTCACCAGATGGGCCCCGGGCTTCATCATCCCGAAGGTTTCGTCGCTCAGGAGATGCCGCGTGGCGGGCGTCTCGGGCGCGGCGACCACGACGTGGTCCGCGTCCGCGAGGAGTGCCTCGAGGCTCGAGGCGAGCTCGACGCCAGGAACCGGACTCTTCGCCGCGGTTCGCCGAAACCCCCTGACCTTCATGTCGAAGGGCAAGGCGCGCTTCGCGATCGCCTGCGCGATCCCGCCGAAGCCGATCAGCGCGAGCCGCTTGTCGCGAAGCGTGCCGAGCTCCGCCACGTTCCACCGCTCCGGCGGCGCGTCGAGCCACGTCTCCGGCAGACGCTTCTCCGCCGCGAGCAGAACGGCCATCACCCATTCCGAGATCGCCCGAGCACTCGCTCCGCGGGAGCAGGTGAGCGGAACACCGTCGAGCAGCTCGAAGGGGAAGCCGTTCACGCCGGTCCCGTAGGCGTGGACCCACCGAACGCCGCGCGCGAGGACGTCGGCGAGATTGGGCGTGCCCCAGGGCAGGGTCAGCAGCACGTCGATCCGGAGCGCCGGATCGACCGCCCCCTCCGGAGGGACCGCCACGACGTCGAGTGACGGAAACCGTGCCTTCACGGCTTCGAGCAGCTCGACGGGCATTTGCGCTCCGACGGTCAGCCGCACGGTCAATCGGCCTCCCCCTTCGCGAGCCCGCGCGTCTGGATCTCCTCGACGAGCAGGGTGCGCTGGACCTGCGACGTCGCCGCCGTCCGCGGCAGCGCTTCGAGGATCGCGATTCGCCGAGGCTTCTTGAACCCGGCGAGCCGCCCTTCGCAGTGGTCGCGAAGCCCTACGAGCGTCGGATTCGCTCCGGGCATCGGCACGACCGCGGCGCAGAGCACCTCGCCCCATTCGGGATCCGGCAGTCCGACGATCGCGACCTCCGCGACCCCGGGACAATCTCGCAGCACGCTCTCGACCTCGTTCGGAGACACGCTCTCGCCGCCGGTGCGGAGGATCTCCTTCTTGCGCCCGACGATCGAGAGATAGCCTTCGGCGTCGACCGCCCCGAGGTCGCCCATCCGGAACCAGCCGTTCTCGAACGCGGCCGCGGTCGCTGCGGTGTCGTCGAAGTAGCCATCCATCAGATACGGACTCCGAACCAGGATCTCACCGTCCTCGTCGAGCCGCACGTCGACGTTGACCGACGCGTACCCGACGCTGCCGGGCTTTCGAAGCACGTCTTCGTCGGGGAGCGCCGTCGCGGACCCGACCTCCGTCGAGCCGTAGTAGATCCGGATCTTCGCGTGCGGAAAGCACCCGCGCATGCGCTCGAGCAGCTCGACCGGCGTCGCGGAGGTCCCGGAATCGAGCTGCACGAGGCTCGAGAGGTCGTATTTCCCGACGTCCGCCTCGACGATCCGCTTCCAGACGAGCGGCAGGCCGTAGAGCCTGTTCGCCCGGCGCGCCTCGCAGGAAGCGAGCAGCGCCTCGGCGCTGGAGTCCGTGTAGGTGATCTCGCCGCGGGTCTGCCAGGCCGCGATCGCCAGGGTGAACGCCGCCATGTGGAAGAGCGGGAACATGCAGACCGTCCGCTCGGGCTCGTCGCGGAACACGCCCTGGAAGCCTCGCAGCCAGTTCGCGCGATGGGAGAGCACGACGCCCTTCGGGCGACCGGTGCTTCCGCTCGTGAAGAAGATCACGTGCGGATCGGTCTCCTCGAGAAGCGGCTCCTCGATCGGGACACCCGGATCCGGCAGCGCCGTCGCGTCGAGGACGAGTCGCTTCGAGTCGTCACCACGATCGACGCTCGCGTTCGCGCGCCCTTCGTCGCCGACCGGCAGCAGCGCCCAGCGGTCGAGGTCCGCCGCGTTCGCGAGCTCGGAGGCGGCGGCCGCCCGCGCGCTGTCGACGATCAGCAGGCTGCCCCGCGCGAGCGCGGCGACTTCGCCGGCTTCCTTCGCACCGAGGCGCGCGTTCAACGGGGCGAACACGGCGCCGAGCTTGGCGACCGCGACGAAGAGGGGCAGGACCTCGATCGACGTGTCCGCCCAGACGAGGATCCGGTCGCCGTGTCCGATGTCGAGCTCGCTCCGGAGCGCGAGGGCCAGTCGGTTCGCGTCCCGCTCGAGCTCGGAGTAGGTCCGCGTGGCGTAGCCGCGATCCGGCGCCCCGACGCAGGCCGCCGGCGCATCCGGCGTCGCCTCCGATGCGCGCCGGAGCACGTCCCCGATCAGCAGCTTGCGACCCTGCATCTCCACGCGAATCCCTCCCCTGCGGTCCACCGCCCCGGAGCCGACACCGGCTGGGCGACGGGCGACCCGTTCCGCCCCACGAGATTCTGCACGAATCCCCTTGCCGGCGGGCGTCTCCGAGAATACCATTCTCGATATGGAGAACAACGTTCCCAAGGGACTCACGGGTTTTCGAGCGCAGCCGCTCGGCCCCGTGTCCGAAGCCGGTGCCGAGAGCGGCGCTGGGAGCGCCGTCGGGAGCGCCGTCGATCGCAGCCTCGCCCGCCGACGCGCTGCGGCCCAGGACGAGGTCGAGCGACTGGTCGCCGCCGCCTTCCGGGTGATCGAACGGACGGGCCATCTCGAGCCGAAGGTCTCCGACATCCTCCGCGAGGCCGGACTCTCGAACCAGGCCTTCTACCGCCATTTCCGCGGCAAGCACGAGCTCCTCGTGACCGTCCTCGACGAGGGGATCCGGGGCCTCGCCCGCTATCTCGAGCAGCGGATGGCCGGCGTCGAAGATCCGGTCGAAGCGGCCCGCGAGTGGATCCGCGGGATGGCCGCCCAGGCCCTCGACCCGAGCGGCGCCCGGGCCTCGCGCCCCTTCGCCCTCGCCCGCGGCCGGCTGGCCGAATCCTTCCCGACGGAGATCGCCGAGTCGGAGCGCCTCGTCGCAGCGCCGCTCCGTGAGGCCCTCGCGCGCGGCCGCGTGAACAGACACATGCCCGAGGTCGACCCCGAGACCGAGAGCGAAGCCCTCTACCACTTGATGATGGGTTGGGTGGAGGCGCGGCTGGTCGAGGGGCGACGGCCGACGGGCCCGGAGGTCGAGGCGATCGAATCGCTGGCCCTGGCCGGCTTGACCCGGGGCGCCGCGGACCGCATGGACGGCGCGAGCCTCGTACACGATGGAGGCGAAGGACGGTGACGATCGAACGTGAAGTGCTCTGGACCGGAATCGGAGGTCAGGGCGTTCAGCTCGCCGCGAAGATCCTCGCCCTCGCCGCCACGGTCGAGGGACGCGAGGTGACTTCGCTCGGAACCTACGGCGGCACGATGCGCGGCGGGAACACCGACGCGACGCTCGTGATCGCCGACGGCCGGATCACCGCGCCTCCGATGGTCTCCAAGGCCTGGTCGGCGATCGTCGCCCATCCGCGCTTCGCGGACCCGATCCTCCCGAAGCTGCGCGCCGACGGGGCGGTCTTCGTCGACGGCGACCTCCTCGAAGGCCCGCTGCCCGAGACGAAGGCCTCGGTCGTCGAGATCGCGGCGACGAAGATCGCGCGCGAAGTCGATTCACCGAAGGCGGCGGCCCTCGTCCTGCTCGGCGCCTTCGCCCACGCGACCGGGATCGTGAGTCCCGAGGCGCTCGAGACCGGACTCGCCCGGTCCCTCCCGCCCTATCGCCACCAGTTCCTCGAAGCGAACCAGCGCGCGCTCGCCGCCGGCCGCGAAGCCGTCTCGCCCGGGACCCTCCCGGCCTGGCAGGAGGAGGCCGCATGAGCGCCCCGAACGTCGAAACGAACCCCAAGCGCGGTCCGCGCGGAACCGTGGTGCTCGACGCGGAGCGCTGCAAGGGCTGCGAGCTGTGCATCCCGGCCTGCCCGCCGGAGGTGCTGCGGATGTCGACCCAGCGCAACTCCTCGGGCTATCTGCTGCCCGAGCTCCTCGAAGGCTGCACGGGCTGCGGCGCGTGCCTGATGGTCTGCCCGGACTTCTGCTTCGAGGTCTACCGCTTCGATTCCGAAGGAGCCTGAACGTGTCCAGGACCGAACGACGACTGATGGAAGGGTCCGAGGCGATCGCCGAAGCCGCGATCGCGGCGGGCTGCCGCTTCTTCTCGGGCTACCCGATGACGCCCTTCACCGAGGTGCTCGAGTGCTTCGCGAAGCGCCTTCCGGAAGAGGGGGGCGCCTGCATCAACGCCGAGAGCGAGATCGAAGCGATCGGGCAGGCGTGGGGCGCCGCCGCGACCGGCGCGCGCGCTGCCACCGGCTCGACCGGCCAGGGCCTCTCGCTCATGCAGGAGTCGATGTCGGAGATCACCCGCGCGGAGATCCCGATCGTGATCTTCAACATGGCGCGCGGTCAGGGCGACTATTTCCAGGCGACCCGGGGCGGCGGCCACGGCGACTATCGCCACATCGTGCTCGCGCCGGAGAGCGTCGGCGAAGCGGTGGAGCTGACACAGCTCGCGTTCCATCTCGCGGACAAGTGGCGCCACCCGGTCGTGATCTACGGCGACTATCTGATCGCCCACACCGCCGAGGCCGTCGGCATCGAGAAGATCGAGTATGGCCCGCTCCCCGAGAAGGACTGGGCGGTCGACGGATCCCTCGGCGGCTCGGGGCGTTCGCGCAACATCAATCCGATCGGAATGGAGAAGGGCTCGAAAGGCATCGACCCGAACCGCTTCTGGCAGAACCTGGCCGACAAGGAAGACGAGATCCTCGCTTCCGAGCAGCGCTACGAAGCCGTCGACACCGACGATGCGGACCTGCTGATCGTCGCGTTCGGAACCCTCGCCCGCTTCGCGCGCGCGGCGATGCGCGATCTCCGCGAGGAGGGCCTGAAAGTCGGCCTCTTCCGCCCGATCAGCCTGTGGCCCTTTCCCAAGGAGGCGCTCGCCGAGGCCGCCCGGGGCTGCAGCCGCGTGGCGGTGCTCGAGCAGAACGCCGGACAGATGATCGAGGACGTGCAGCTCTCGTTGCTCGGGTCGGTGCCCGTCGTCCCGATCGGCGGGATCTCGACCGACGGCGCGGGCTTCGGCATCGGCGCGCTCCTCGACAGCGACCTCATCGCCGGACGTGCGCGCGACGCCCACGCCGGCCGGCCGGTTCCGCGCGGAGTCGTCGCATGACCGCGCTTTCCCCGTTCTCCGACACTCGAGGAGTCTCCGCATGACCGACCCGAACGATCCGCTCCGCGTGATCCCGACCGATGCGCCGCCGGTCGGCGCTTGTCGCAAGACCGGCGATGCCCTGCCGCCGCTCACGCTGATGGGCGAGCACGACCTGTGTCCGGGCTGCGGAGAGCCGGTCGCGCTGCGCCAGATCCTCGACTCGATCGACGGGATGGACATGAGCCAGCGTGCGATCGGCACGATCGGGATCGGCTGCTACACGGCGCTCACGAGCCTGATGGACATCGATCTGATCCAGGCTCTCCACGGTCGTGCGCCGTCGGTCGCGACGGGCGCCAAGCGCATGCGCCCCGACTGTCTGGTCTTCACGCTCCAGGGCGACGGCGACATGGTGAACGAAGGCCTGCAGGAGGTGATCCACACCGCCGCCCGCGGCGAGAACGTGACCTGCATCCTCCTCAACAACGGCGTCTTCGGCGAGACCGGCGGCCACATGACGGCGACGACGGTGATCGGTCAGCGCACGAAGAACTCGATCGAGGGGCGCGATGCCGGTGAGCACGGCTACCCGATCCTGATCGCCGACCTGCTCGCCCGCCTCGAGGGCACCGCCTACTGCGCCCGCGCTTCGGTGCACGACGCCAAGGGCGTCCACCGGACGCGTCGCTTCCTCGATCGCGCCTTCGCGTCGCAGATGAAGGGCCAGGGCTTCTCCTTCGTCGAGATCCTGACCATGTGCCCGACCGGTTGGTTCCTGCCGACCGCGGAAGGGCCCGACTACCTCGACCAGGAGCTCGGCGCGGTCCACGAAGTCGGAGAGCTCAAGAAGGACGGCGTCCTGATCGAGGCCTAACGCGTCAGGCGTTCGACCTCTTCGAGCGCCGGGCGGTAGTCGTCCTTCATCAGCACGCCGCGAAACCCGAGCGCCTCCGCGGCTTCGATGTTCGCCTCGAAGTCGTCGACGAAGATCGCGCGCGACGGATCGATCCCACCGAGTGCCGCGAGTGCGTGTTCGAAGATCCGCGGGTCGGGCTTCCGGATGCCGATTTCGCTCGAGTCCACGATCGCGTGGCAGATCTCGTCGACGGGAACCGATTTCGTCCAGTTCTCGCGAAACTCGCGCGCGTTGTTGGTCACGATGGCGGTCTGGAAGCCGCGGGTCTTGACGCGCGTCGCCACGGCCACCACCTCCTGCCGCATGCCACCGCCGATCTCGCCCATCCGGGTGAAGAGCTCGATCGGATCCGCCTCCATGCCCTCGGCCCGGGCGAGCGCCATGATCTCCTCGCGCGCCCCCATGAAGTCGACTTCACCGCGCTCGAGTCGGTGCCAGGGGTGGTCGCCATCGAGGTCGTAGGGACCGAAGACCGCTGCGAAGAACCGGTCGGGGTCGTACCCCTTCTCGCGCCCGAGGGTCGCGACCGTCGAGAACGGCGAGGCGGAGAAGACCCCGCCGAAATCCCACATCACCGCGTCGAAGTCGGCCACGCGACTCAGTCCATCGAGAAGAGCGGTTCGGGAATCTCGAATCCGAGGTCACCGTCCCACGAGTTGCGGAAGGACACTTCGTGGACCGGTCGCCGCGGCGCCACGCCCCAACGCCCCGTCGGGTAGCCGAAGCTCACGCAGGCCGCGAAATGCCAGGTGTCGTCGGGCACGCCGAGGACCTTCTTCATCTCTTCGAGCTGCAGAAAGAAGACGCTGGTCACGGCCGAGCCGACGCCTTCCGTTCGCGCCGCCAGACAGGCGTTCCACATCGCCGGCCAGATCGACCCGCCGCTGTTGTCGAACTGGCAGAAACCGAAGAGGAAGAGCGGGTAGCTCTCGAAGTGCTCGGCGAGGTGGCTCGCGGAGCGCACCATCTTCATGGTCGAGATGCTCTCAGGATCTTCGGGGTCGGCCTCCGCGGCGTCGATCCGGTCCTTGTAGATCGTGCCCCAGAGCGTGTCCATGCAGCTCCGGTAGATCGGCCCGAGCTCGCCCTTCACGCCGGGATCGTCGACGAGCAGGAATCGCCAGCCCTGGGAGTTCCCTCCGCTGGGCGCACGGATCGCCGCGTCGAGGATCTTCTTCTGGACCTCTTCGGGGATCGGATCCGGCTTCACGCGGCGCATCGCGCGCGTGGTGTAGAGGGCTTCCATCGCGTCCATGTTCGGGCTCCCGGGTCTTGTCTCCCGCCCGACCCCGTGAACGCATCGCGCGCTCGTCGGATCACCGTCGAAGAGGGAGGAGTTCCGTCATGCGGTCGCGATTGACGCCCGCCATGACCGAGGCCACGATAACAGCCCCGCCGCCCGCCGGGCCACCGGCCCTCGAGCGAGCTCGAGCCCCGAGCACGCGGCGACCAGGAGGACTCGCTTGGCCAATCCTGCACGCGCACGGCACCCCGGATCGACCGTCGCCCTGATTCCCCTCTTGCTGACCGGATGCGCGCTCTTCGGCGCGGGGGAGCCCGTGGTCGAGCCCGTTCCGAGCGTCACGGTCACCGCCGAGTCCGCGGTCGCCCCCGAATCGATCAGCCGCGGCTGGGTGGAATTCATCCGGGGACTCGAAGGCGCGCGCAG